>CBFQYI010000012.1:0-23058 GCA_965720825.1 uncultured Chryseobacterium sp.
TTAATAGATATATCTAATTAGGTCAATTAAACTTATTTAGTTGTGCAATGAATACTTAATAATATTTATAGGATCTTATCATTTGCTTATATCGCTTCTGTTCTAGAAACCTTTAAAAATTATCATTAAGGATGCTCACACCAAAGCCTGGTATGGAGGTATCGTAAAAGGGCTTGGAGGTATTGGGATCGACAGAAGCCAGAAAAACGATCTTGTAAATTTCGTAGCCAATCAGTTTGCAAAAGAAGATTTCAGTCTTGTGATTACTCCAGAAGGAACCAGAAGCTGGGTACCAAAATGGAGAAAAGGATTCTATCATATGGCTTTGGCTGCAAAAGTTCCCATCGTTCTGGCAGCAGGTGATTTTAAAAGAAATATTGTTTATCTGGGCTATACTATTCCTTATGAAAGAATAGCATCCGTACCTTTTTCAGAAATCATGCAGGAAATTCAGGACTATTATATCAAAAATGACATTACCCCTAAAGTCCCTGAAAACTGGAATCCTAATATTATGGGAACTGAGTTAGAAGCTAGAGGCTAGAAGCTGGAAGCAAAATTAATCATCATTTATCAATTATAAAAAATGAAAGGTCAGACAAAAGAAGAGATATTAGCATTCATCAATAACTGGGGAGACGTAACTCTTGCGAAAACACTTGAAATCAAATTCATCGATATTGATCTCGAAAATGAAACCCTTACCGCAACAATGCCTGTTCTTCCAAGAACTCATCAGCCGTTTGGAATTATGCATGGAGGTGCCAGCTGCGTGTTAGCTGAAACCTTAGGATCAAGCCTGTCTAATATTTTTATCGATGGTGAAAAATATTATGGAGTGGGAACCAATATCAATTCCAATCATTTAAGAAGTAAAAAAGATGGTATTGTAACTGCTACAGCACGTTTTATCAGAAAAGGCAAGACGATGCACGTTTCTGAAATTGAAATCCGTGACGAAAAAGGAGTTTTGATCAACCATACTACGATGACGAATAATATCATCAATAGATAATAAGTTACAACAACATAAAATAAAGAGCTTAAAATAAATTTAAGCTCTTTTTATTTTGACATCTTTAAGACTAGTAATACCTTTGCAAAAAGGAAAATTACGATGGGATTTTCTAAAATATTTCCCCTTTGTTGATTTTCAAAATCCTTCATAACCCATGATTTATTTCAAACTTCCTTTCGACGAAAGATTACTGTCTGCAGATAAAAAAAATACTAAAAATGCAGTTAACTTTTTTTCTTATAATGGACTGGATCAAATCAACTTCAATGGAAATATTTTTGAAATAGACCCCAATGAATTTGACCAAAATTTGATCACCAGTGAAGCACTGAGTGATGATACCACAAATTCTTCCGCTGAAACAAAAGAAGAATACTGCCGAACTCTACAGCAAGTAATTCAAGTAATTAAAGAAAACAATCTGCCAAAGCTTGTTTATTCAAGAAGGAAGATCTTTACAGATTTTAATACAGTTAATTATACAGAGAGTTTTCAAAATTTATGTAAATCGTATCCAAATGCTTTCAGATATCTTTTTAATGATGGGAAAAATGCCTGGATGGGAGCTTTCTCGGAAGTATTAGGGAAGTTTAATAAAACTAGTCACGAGTTTGAAACCATGGCCCTTGCCGGAACTCTTCCGGTATCTGAAGAATGGTCTGAAAAAGAAATTGAAGAACAAAAGCCGGTTACCAATTATATTCAGAATATTCTGACAAATTATTCTGACCACATAGATCAATCAGAAACATATGATCATATATCGGGTAATATCAAACATTTACGAACAGATTTTAAGACCAGTATACAACCTGAAGATCTTGATAAAATTATTCAGGATCTGCACCCTACCCCTGCAGTCTGTGGAATTCCAAAAGATTTTTGCAATGAGAATATCCGTAAATATGAAAAATTTCCCCGTGAATTTTATGCAGGTTATATCAAGGTTGAAACGGATGAGAGTATACTGTATTTTGTCAATCTGCGTTGTGCAAGACTTTACAAAGACTCCGTACATGTTTTTGTAGGAGGCGGAATAACCGCTCAAAGTGATCCGGAAAACGAATGGAGAGAAACAGAGCTGAAGTCAGAAGCGATATTGAAAAACCTGATTATTTCTTAATATTTTTAGATTTGCCCACAGATTGCACAGATTTGCGCAGATGTTTGAATATATTTCTTTGCTGAGTGTAACGCCTTTGCGAACGATTTTAAAGCCATTTATCTTCCTTCTGCGAGCTTTGCGTGACAATGTGTAGGTTTTGCCTAAAGCCAATTGACTTACATCCTTTATTCAAATGGGCTAAAGACAATTCCTATTGAATAGGAAAAGCAGATATGGATATTTATAGCAAACCTAATCCCTACTACCCATTATCTAAAACCTGCAACCTATTACCAAATAAAAAACCTCCTTCAAAAAGAAAGAGGCTGTATCTATATTGAAATATTCAATTATTTCTTTAAACCGATTCTACTCCATGTATCCATTACAAAAAGCAGGATAAGACCTATTGCAGCAGCTCCAGCTGAGAATGCAAATCTAACGTTATCTTCATCTCCTAAGATATCTGTCGCCTGCCAGTTAATAGCATAAAGATTGATGGTGATGAATACAATAAACAGTACTAAAAATACTTTATAAAACTTCTTCATGACTCTTAAAAATTAATATAATTCTGCACCAACTGGGCAAAATTTGCGGTGAATAATTTAATTGAAATTGCCAAAAGGATAATTCCGAAAACTTTCTGAAGGATCATCAAAGTAGCATCCCCAATTTTCTTCTCCAGCCATTTCGCTGATTTCAGCACCAAATATACGAAAATTGTATTAAGAACTATTCCGAAGATAATATTAATATCATGAAATTCAGCTCTAAGAGAGAGTGCAGTGGTTAACGTTCCAGCTCCTGCAACCAGCGGAAATGCGATGGGTACAATGGATGCAGCCTTTGCTTCAGTGGTTTTATTAATTTCAATTCCTAAAATCATTTCCAGGGCTATGACAAAAATCACAAAAGCTCCGGCAATAGCAAAGGAATTTACATCCACTCCAATAAGCTTAAGAATCTTATTTCCTACGAACAGGAAAACAATCATAATAGCTCCGGCAGTAACGGCGGCCTTTCCGGCTTCAATCTGTCCAAATTTCTGCTGAAGGCTTACTATAATAGGAACTGAGCCTATGATATCGATAACGGCAAAAAGAACCATAAAGCTGGTAACAATCTCTTTAAAGGAAAAACCATCAAAAATTTCCATCTATTTGTAATTAAAAATTTCGCAAAAATATGAAAACAAACTGATTATTTGCTAATTTGTGAATATAAATTAACAATAGTTTTCAAAAGTTCTTCAAGAGCTTCAGCAGATTTCACAGGATTGTATTTTTCCATCTGAACTTTCTGCTGCAGTCTGCTGTATTCTTCTGCAACCGAAGAACCTTTGTGCTTTTCAAGAAAAGTTTTAAACTCCGACGCAGAGCCCTGAAAATACTGACCTCTTACTTCTTCATCCAATTCTTCAAGAGTTACAAAGAACTTTTCATATTCTCCGTTATCTTTAAGATTTTCCAGATATCCGAAATAATCATTGATATCCGTTTTCATCAATTCCCTGATCTCTTTTTCTGTTTCGGCCACTGAACCTAAAGGTTTTGCAGGTACAGTTTCCCTAACTAATGTACGTTTTTTTTGCCAATTTTTAAATAACAGATACCCAACAAATAAGCTGATCAGAATAGCTATATTGGTCAAAAGAATATTCCAGTGGAATTTGCTTTTTTCTTTTACTTTAAATGAAGTGGTTTTTAATACAGGAGTATTTACCGTCTCCAAAAGATTATTGGTGTATTCGTTTACCTTTTCTACGGTAGAACGTGCCTCCAGAATCTGATCGTGAGAAAATGCATTCAGATCCAGTGTTTTCTGTCCAAGATCTACGTATTCTTTACTGGCAGGGTCAAAGAAAGCAAATTGTTCTGTTTTAATTGAAATGGCGCCTGACTTTTTAGGAATAATCACATAATTAGCCAGGATTTCTCCTTTCATTCCTGAAGTTCCCGGAGCTACTTTAGAGGTAATTTTCGGGGCAAAAACTTCATAATCCGGAGAGGCAGCAATTTTAGGAAGTTCCATATCCGGTAAGTTACCTTCTCCTGAAACTTTTACCACCACATTCAGAGGTTTTTTTGCTTCCGGTTTTTCCTTGGAAGCATTATATACGTTGACATTAAAGTTTCCAACGGCATTCTTAAAACATTCGGGAGCTCCTTCAGGAAGCTTTCTTACGTTGATTTTAACTTTATTGGAAACAATTTTTGTTTTATTTGAATAGGTATTTACTGAAGCTGATACACCAGGAACTTCCACATATCCTGCTTCATTCGGAAATACCATGAACATAGCCAGAACCTGTGAAGGCATGTTGCCATATCCGGAAGGATCTATCTCAGATTTATCAAAATTGATAGGATGTACGTTGATATTATCCTGCTGAGGAAGATGAATATTTTTCACCTTTCTCAGGTTATCCATATTTCTTGAATACACTCTCAGAACGGCTATCGTAGGCTGATCCTGATATACATCCCGATCATCAATTTCCATATTCAGATAAACATCATTGGAGGTATTCGCAGCCAAAGCTCTTCTGTCTACAATATCACGGATATTGACATCAAAAGGTTCTGTTTTATAGATTCTGTTGTTTACGGTAACGAGAACGGAACCGATTTTTATTTTCCCTTTTTTCTTAGGCTCAAGGGCAATTCTGGAAACTTTCTGGGTAATTAAAGTATTGGTAGCCGGATCAATCACGGTATTGGTAACAGATCCGCTTCCTATGATATTAAATTTTGAAAGATCCGGAAGCTGGAAACCTGTCTGCTGTACAAGATCGCTTCCGTTAAGTTCAAGAACAATGGTCAGATTGATAATATCCTTACCTGCATACTCTGTTTTATCTGCATCCATAGACAGATTTACCTGTCCGTAAGTAATTACGGATGCCAGAGTAAGCAATATGTAAATCAATTTTTGCTGCATCACCAATCTTTCTCGTTGCTTTCAGGCATCGAATAAGAATTTTTGTTTAAAATTCTTCTGGCGGTTTCTTTTTCTTTTTCGTTTATTTTATCTAAGATCGCATTTTCAAGATTCTTGGGCATTCTGCCTTCATTATTTTGATTCTGCTTAGGATTGTCGCCCTGGTCACCTTTACCTTGGTTTTGAGGACCGCTACCCTGATCCTGTTTTTTGTCTTTGTCGCCTTTCTGATCATCCCCTTTGTTCTGATCATTTCCGCCGCCGCCTTTTCCTGAGTTATTTTGTTCGTTTTTTTGCTGTTGTTTTTCTTTTTCTTTCAGTTTGGCAATCTCATAATTTTTTCTGGTTACCTCACTGTGGGGATCCTGCTTCAAGGCTTTCTTATAATAATCAGCGGCTTTTTCCGGCTGATTCATCTGCATATAAGCATTCCCTAAATTATGAAGAGCAGCCGTTTTATCGGGAAGTGTCTGTGAAAGTTTTTCTGCTTTTTCAAACTCTGCTTTTGCCTCTTCGTATTTTTTACTTTTATACAACGCATTCCCCATATTGTAGTGAGCGGTAAAATCTTTATCATTGGATTTTATCGCTTCCATGTATTTTGAGGAAGCTCCGTCATAATCTTTACCGTCAAATTTCTGATTGCCTTCATACACTAAATTCCTATAGCTTTCCTGCCCAAACATGAAGCCTGAGAACGAAATGGCAACAATAAACGATAAAAATATGATTTTAGTATTCATCACTTGCAAAATTATTCCTTTATATGTTAAGAAACAGAGTTTTATTTGTTAAAATTCGGTTAAAGTACTTGTAGAATTTCTTCTATAAATAAAGGGATTCTACACATTAAAGTCTTTTTTGGGATTAAAAATATAAATTAAAAAGAAAAACAGAAGAGATACTGCAAGAAAATATTGATAATAATGATTGGCATTCTGCGATTTCACCATCGTTTCTGCCCCTGCCGATTTTTTATTGACTGCATCTACAATTCTGTCCGGAGCTTCATTGATATTATTTCCGTCAATATAAGTTCCGTCGGTAGATTCAGCCATCTTCTTTAATGCTTCCGTCTGCCTTTTTGAAATCACCGTACCTCCGTTGGTGTCAGTTTTATACCCCATCAATTGTCCGAACACATATTCCGGAACCGGAGCACCTTCATCTGTACCCACTCCTACAGAAGTAATGCTTATTCCTTCTTTATTAGCTACTCTGATGGCAGCATTATCATTTCCTTCATTATCCTCACCGTCACTCAGCAGAATCACTTTTCTGGAACCTTTGCTTACATTTTTAAATTTTTCAGCAGCAGCCTGCATTCCTTTCAGAAAATCTGTTCCCTGAATCTGCATAGAACTGGTTTCAATCCCGCTGATATAAGTTTCTGCAGAATTATAATCTGTTGTCAGAGGCATAATAGATATTGCATTCCCTGCAAAAATTACAATACCTACTTTGTCATTACTCATTTTCTTCATGGTAGCCAGCATCAGATTTTTGGCTTCCGTCAGACGGCTTGGTTCTATATCCTCAGCATTCATAGAATTGGATACATCCAGCATAAAGATCACATTATTCAGTTTCTGAGTGCTTTTCACTTCTTCTGAACCGTTCAGAAGGTCAATGATAGAGAATATCAGAAATAATGTTCCCAATAAGTATAATGCAGGAAAAAACCTTGTAAATCCTGATCTTTTTTCAAATAAATTCTCATGAAACTGACTGGCAGCAAAAATTTCTCTTTTTTTATTTCTCCATTGTAAAAAACGGATCAAAAAGGTAGCTAACAGCGGCAGAAGCAACAGTAAAAATAAATACCAATAATTTCCTAAAGACCAACTCATCAGCTTAAAATTTTATAAAACACCCATCTCAACAATGCATCCAACACCAACATAGCCAGTGCAATCCAAAGGAATATTTTGAAATATTCTTCATAGTTGTACAGCTTGGAAACCTTCACATCAGATTTTTCCAGTTGGTTGATCTCATTGTATACTTCTTCCAGACTGCTGTTGGAGGTAGCTCTGAAATATTTACCTCCCGTTGTCTGTGCTATTTCTCTCAAGGTATTTTCATCAATCGTGACCTCTGTTTCAGTAAAAATAAGATCCCCAAAGATGTCTTGTGACGTTGGCATCAAAGCGTAACCATTGGTCCCGATTCCGATTGAATATACCTTTATATTATTATTTTTTGCCAGTTCAGCAGCAAGCTGTGGAGGAATTGCGTTCTGAATATTGCTTACTCCATCCGTCATTAAAATGACCACTTTACTTTTGGCTTTGCTTTTAATCAAATGATTCACTGCTACGGAAAGACCTTCACCAATAGCTGTTCCAGGTTCAAGACCTGCAGAATTCAGATTTTTAATTTCATCAATAACGACCTGATGATCTGAGGTTACCGGAACTTTAGTAAAAGCTTCTGCAGCATATGCTACCACTCCTATCCTGTCATTCGGGCGTTTCTGAACAAATTTTACGGCAATATCTTTCAGGGCGGTAATTCTGTCCGGGCTCAAATCCTTCGCCAGCATACTTAGAGAAACATCAATAGATAACATAATATCGACTCCCTTTGTATCATCCCTGTCCTGAGAAATGGTAAACGTTCTCGGCCTTGCCATGGCAATAATCAAAGCGGAAAGAATGATATATTTTGATATTTTCAGTAAAAAAAGTACACCCTGGATACTCCCGCTGTGGTCCATATTTTTTATGGTAGGAACTTTGATACCTTTTCTTTTATTTCTTCCAATATCTTTAATTAAAAGTGGAATAAACAGCAGAAAAAGCAGTAAAAACCATGGGCTGTAAAACTCAAAATTAAACATCCTTTCTTAAGTTTTCGAATTCTAAATCTTTGGATGATCTTTTCACAAAATCCCTGATATTGGCAAAATCTCTTTCCATTGTTTCCTGATCCGGGAATGTTTTGGCAAATTTCACCAGGTCTCCCCTAAGGAAGACATCTTCTATTATTTTTTCGTTGTCCTGCGAGATTGTATTATTTTTCTTCATGACATCAATAAGGTCATCAGTAAGAAGTACATCTGCCGGAAGGCGATATTGTTTTGTAATGAAGGTTCTGGAAATATCGATCAGTTCTACATAGAAAGAACGGAAATTTCCTCCTTCAATATATTTTTTCTTTTTAAGGGAATCCAGTTCTTTTAAGGTCTGATTGGTAGCCACTACTGGAGAACTCTTTGATTTTCTTCCCCATTTTACAAACATAATAATGGCAATGACCAGCGCAATACCTGCTAATGCTGCAAGAATATAAAACTTGTAAAGCTCCCAGTAATCTTTGGGTTCAAGTTTCACCTGCTTATTATTCATGATGTCATTGATCTGATCTGCTTTTTGAGCCGTATTAATAACATCTATTTCGTAAGGAATTGTTTTAAGTATTCTATCACCTACTTTGAATTCCAGTTCAGGAATGGTAAATTTTCCTTCTTCAAAAACAGCAAATTCTACCTTTCTTTCATAGGTGTTGGCCGTTTGTCCGATACTGTCTTTGGTTTCTTCAAAATGAAAAGGTAACAGCTCATTTTTAGCTGCTGAAGTAACCTGCTGCTCATTAAGGTTATCAATCTTTATGGTAAGATGGTTGATTTCTCCCAGAGCGAGGGTTTTCTTTTCTACGTTAGAGGATAATATCTGTGAAAAAGCATTTGCACAGATCAGAAAAGATAATATTAAAAGTATTTTTCTCAATGTTAAAATAATAAAGGCAAAACGCCTTATGTTTTTTTAGTTACGAGCTCAGCCCGATGTTATTTTTTCTGAAAGTAATTATACAATAATTTTGAATAATCTGAACCGGTACTGATATTCATAAAACTGGCAGAGCTGTTGGCAAAATCTTCTTCCAGAGCTCTCAGTTTTTGTTTTTGAGCTTCAGCAAAGGTGTATCGCCATCTCGCACTGGAAGTATTGGCCCATATTTCTTTTCCGGTTTCCACGTCAAGTAAGCGGGCATATCCCACATCAGGAATCTCATTATCTTTCTCATCATAAATCCTCATTCCCAACAACTGATGTTTCTTTGAGGCCACTCTCAGCATTTTGGAATCATAGGCATCTTCAAAATCTGAAAACAAAAATACCAGAGATTTTCTTTTAAAAATTCCCATCATATATTCCATTGCCTTATCTATTTTAGATTCTGCCGGAACATAATCTGCAGTGAGAATATTGCTGATGATGGAAAGAATATGTTTTCTTCCTTTTTGAGGAGGAATAACTTTGTATACTTTATCAGCAAACAAGATCAGTCCTACTTTATCATTATTTCCAGCAGCTGAAAATCCTAAACTGGCAGCAATTTCGGCTACATATTCTCTTTTCAGCTGGACTTTTGTTCCATAATCCATGGAAGCGGAAATATCAACGAGAATCATCATTGTCAATTCCCTTTCTTCTTCCATTACTTTTACAAATGGCTCACGGAAACGTGCGGTTTTATTCCAGTCGATTCTTCTGATCTCATCTCCAAACTGATAGGGGCGAACTTCCGAGAAAGTCATCCCCTGCCCTTTAAAAGCACTGTGATATTGCCCCATTAAAGCAGCCTCCGTCTTTTTTCTGGTACGGATTTCAATCTGCTTTACTTTTTTTACAATATCTTTTATCTGCATAGACGAATTCAAAATTCAAGGTTTAAAATTCAAAGTTTAATGTTAGGTGCGGGATCCGGGTTTTGGGTTAGTCTTTAAACTCAATGGATACGTTCGACCACTCATTATCAAACTTTGTATTGTATTTTTTATAAAAATTGATGGCTGGTTCATTCCAGTTCAATACCTGGAACACCATTCCACTGTAATTATTGGTTTGACCATATTCCAGTGTCGCATCAAATAATTTCTTTCCAATCTGCTTTCCTCTTAGCTTTTCAGTTACTACAAGATCTTCAAGATACAGCCTTCTTCCCTTCCATGTTGAATATCTGTCATAATACAGTGATATTCCTACTATTTCTCCTTCATATTCTGCCACGAAAGCTCCCCATACAGGAGAAGTTCCGAAACCATCCTGAATAAAATCATCCAAAGTCACGGTTACTTCATGCAGTGCTTTTTCATATTCCGCCAATTCTTTTATCAAATCTAACATGGAAGAACAGTCCTCCAGAACGGCTTTTCTTATAATTACATCACTCATTATGGTGCCTGGATTTTTGCTAAAATTCTATTGATAATTTCTTCAGTTGTGATCTCTTCTGCTTCTGCTTCAAAGGTTAAGCCCATTCTGTGCCTCAATACATCTTTTGCCAATGCTTTTACATCTTCCGGAATAACAAATGCTCTTCCTTTTAAGAATGCATAGGCTCTTGAAGCAATAGCAAGGTTAATGGATGCTCTTGGAGAAGCTCCGAAGCTGATATAATTTTTAAGTTCAGAAAGTCCGTAATTTTCAGGATAACGTGTTGCGAACACCATATCCAGGATATATTTTTCAATTTTCTCGTCGAGATAAATCTGATTGATCAATTCTTTTGCATCTACAATATCCTGAAGAGAAATCACAGGGTTCACAGTAGGTTGATGTGACGTTGAAACCATTCTCATCACCTGTCTTTCATCTTCAAAAGCAGGATAATCTATGGTACACTTCAACATAAAACGGTCACTCTGCGCTTCCGGCAGAAGGTAAGTTCCTTCCTGATCAATAGGGTTTTGTGTTGCCAATACCAGGAATGGTTTTGGAAGCTTCATCGTTTCATCACCAATTGTCACCTGTTTTTCCTGCATCACTTCCAGAAGGGCCGACTGTACTTTTGCAGGTGCACGATTGATCTCATCCGCTAAAACAAAATTCGCAAATACAGGTCCTTTTTTTATAGAGAAATCATTGTCTTTGATATTAAAGATCATAGTTCCTACTACATCTGCAGGAAGCAGATCCGGGGTAAACTGAATCCTTGAGAAATCTCCATGAACAGCATCTGCCAGTGTTTTTATCGCTAAGGTTTTAGCCAGCCCTGGTACTCCTTCAAGAAGAACGTGACCATTTCCCAAAAGCCCTACCAAAAGACGGTCTACCATGTATTCCTGTCCAATAATAACTTTGTTGATTTCCTGTCTCAGAAGAGAAAATAAGTAGTTTTTTTCTTTTACTTTTTCCGTCAATTGGCGGATATCTTCAGCTTGATATATCTCTGACATAGCTTGATTTAAAATAAGTGGTAAATTTCTGATAAATACTTGCATTAATCAACATAATAAATGCCATTTTTGAGTTAAAGTTTGTTAAAAATCCGGGATTCACAAGATATTTAAAGCTATAACGCTGAATTTCTTATGTATAAACAAATCCAAAAATTGAAATTACAGCAAGCCTTATCTCTATTTTTACTGTCATTCACAAAAAATGTCACAAAATCACTTTTGCAACATTGTAATTTTTCTTTTTAAGTTTTAATCAGAAATTTTATTTCTTAATATTTTTAAAGCTTAGTTATCGTAATGGTAAATATATTTTCAGGAGCATCAGTAGTATCTTCATAAGCTCCGACATTTACAAAATACTCTGTTCCGGACACTGTGGTAATGGTAAGTGTTTCTGCAGTACCACCGCCACCATTATCTACTGTTCCGGTACATGATAAATTACTGCAGCTGCCACTATATACACCTATCTGCGGATCATAGCTGCTTCCAGAAGGCATAGTCACTTTAATAGTGTACTGACTGCCATCACCAGTCAGTTTAAACCATGTTCCGTCATTCATTCCTGTATCTCCATTACTTGTGCATACAGTTATATTGCCTGTGTTATTAGTTGTAGATACCGCATCATTCTGCGTATAGGTGTAAGGAAATACCGATGCCGGCAATGCTCCCGTACATGCATCATTTACAGGTATTGGTAAAGCAGTTTTAAAAACAATTTCAGAACATCCTGAAGATTCTGTATTCCCTGAAACTGATGTTATTTTTAAATAGCAAGTTGTTACACCCGGAAGAGCTACAGAAGGGGAGAAATTATTTCCGTATACGGTTTGCTGATTAATAATATCAGAACCTCCTGAACTTGTTCCCAATGAAACTTTGTAGGACGTGGCACCAGAAACCGGAAGCCAGCTAAAATTGGGAGTTAAAGAGATGTTCTGGGTATTATTGGCAGGATAAACAACAAAAGGACAGGCAGGACTGGTACTTGGTGTAAGACCAGAAATTGTAACTGACGATTTATAATCCGCTCTTATTCCTCCGGGAGGAGATGCAATATCCACTACTGCACGATCTCCTTTATAATAGAGGGTTGAATAAGGAAGATGAGGATAAACATGAAAAGCTTCATCAAAATTATTAATATCGATATTCGGGGAGTTCTCTTTGGCTGCAACAACTAAATTATCAACATTATTATAAGTAAATGGCGTAGTAAAAACAACTTCCACTTTATTATTATTTTTGGTTACAGTTCCTGTAAACACCTGAGTCAACTGTGCAGCAGGAATCCAGTCTGTACCGGAAGTAAAGGCAGCTTTTGACGTATGCCCAAGATATACAGTCCAGTTTGAAGATTCAGCAATTGTAGAGGACGAATCCACATAAAATGTAAGACCAGTAATAGTACCTGCAGCATTGGCATTAACTTCCTGCTTATGATAAATTTGCTGAACATAAGAATAGGAAAAAAAGCTGCTTATAGGAGCTGTTCCAACACTTGAACTCCCAATATTGATATTGATTTGAGCACACAAACCCGTTGCTACAGAAAACAAAACTAAAAGTAAAATTCTTTTCATTATTAATAATATTAATCTATAATACCATGCTAATCTAGCAATAAATACCTTGATTATCGTAATAAAAAAAAATATTTCATCACATAATCCAACACAATGAAATAAATTAAACAAAACCATACTTTAAAATTAAAAATAATAATTATTTAACAACAAAAACACATAAAATACAAAAACAAAATAAAATAAAAGTATTTTTAATACATATTTCATATATTTACACTAAACATCAGAAACATGTATAAAAAGCTATTTTTTTTCAGTTTTTTCATTACCCATCTTGCCTCATCCCAAACTGTGATGACTAATATAATTTCAGATGCTGTCTTCTATGATGGTTATGCACCTACGGTCTCCAACCCTGTACCTGCCGGATTGACGAGACTAAATAACGCCAGATATACAAGAAAACTTACCGATGCTGAATTAGACGCTTTCAAAGCTAAGATTGCCATGAGGGTAACAATAGCTGCACTGTGTGATAATTATGACCGCCTGGGAGAAGTCTTTCTAGCAATGGTTCCTAAAAACCAGTCTAGCTACTCTATCGATGATCCTAATGTCAAAAGAATAGAAGTAGGCAGATATATTACTCCTTTTATGAATAAAAACAAAACTCCTTCCGAAGTTCCTTACACGTATGATGTCAGTAATTTATACAGCATATTTCATGATACAGCATTGCGTGGCATGTATGATCTGTATATGGAACTGGATGTTTTCGGGGTTCCTTATAATGCTCAAACCCAGGTTTCAGGCTGCACAAACAGAACTGATGTTTTTTCGGGAACTCTTACTCTTTTTTCAACGGATATAGGAGCAACTCCCACCGACAGCAATACTCTCGTACCTCTGCTAAGTTACAACAGCCTCAATAACTATAACAACACCGATGTCACAGGAGAAACAGTTAGAATTGTTACTTTTAATTTGCCTAGCCCTGTTACCAACGCCCGCTTCTTTGTAATATCGACTCCTCATGGCGCTAACAGTGGTGGCGAAGAATATATCAGAAGACAAAACTACACCTACATAGATGATGTACAAGTTCTCACATATACTCCCGGAGGTATTTCATGTGAACCATACCGGGTTTACAATACACAAGGAAACGGAATCTACGGCAACACTCCTAAAACCTTTGCAAACTGGACTTCATGGAATAACTGGTGTCCCGGAAATTCTGTTCCCATCAGAGAATTTACACTACCCAGCTTAACTGCGGGGAATCACACCTTGAAACACACAATTCCAACCGCTGTTTTCAACCAACAGCAGGGAGAAGTCAAGTTATCAGTTTATATGCAGGGGAAAAGCAATACCATATTGAATGTAAAAGATATTAAAACAGTTGATGTAAATATTTACCCCAATCCCACGTCTGACTTTGTCAATATAAAATCAAAAGTAGAAGTTAATTCAATAAGTATTTTTAATACAGAAGGCAGAAAACTTTCGGAAACGCATAAAGAAAACAGAATAGATCTTTCCTCATACAGCACAGGAGTTTATTTTTTAGCTATTGTTTTAAAAGACGGAACCACCTTTAAACACAAAATCATAAAAAAATAACTCCAAACCAATCTTTTGAAATAAAATAATAAAACCCTCCCTGAACCTTTTCTCAGGAGGGTTTTTATATTAACCATCGTTCATAGCTAAACATAAAAACATTCTGATATCGATAAGAATCTGTCAAAAAAATAACCTTTATTCACTCTTTTTTCAAAGAGTTAAAAAATTTTAACTTTAATCCTCTACCCAAAAAAATTGTCATTTCCAGTTTATTAAACTATTTTTGGTGATTAAAAATTTTGCAAAATGAATTATCATTTTCAAGCACACAGACAGGTAAGAAAGAACCTTTTAGATATCCTTCAGAACACATCTCATGAAGATCTGATCCTGATTCCGGATGGTTTCAACAACAATATTTACTGGAATATTGCACATACTGTTGCTACACAGCAGCTATTGCACTATTACCTGAGCGGAAATCCTTTCCGTATTGACAAGTATTGGATTGAAACCTACAAGAAAGGAACTTTGCCCAACTTAAATGTTCAGAAATCAGAAGTGGAAGATTTAGAATTTTTACTTACAGAAACTTCAAAAATTTTAATGAAGGATTATGACAGTGATTTCTTCTCAGATTACACTCCTTACACCACAAGTTTCGGAATGGATCTGAAAAGCATTCAGGATGCCATTATCTTCAACAATATGCATGAAAGCCTTCACTATGGATATGTGATGGCACAGAAAAGAGCAATTTTAGGAGAAAAGTATTAGTTCAAAGTTTAAGGTTTAAGGTTTAAAGTTTAAAGTAAGGTTATGGGAACAGTTAATAAATTTGAGGATTTAGAGATCTGGAAATTATCCCGACAACTTTGTAATGAGATTTATAGTATTATTGAATCTACCAACCTTAAGAATAATTTTAAACTTAGCAATCAAATCGATGGATCTTCGGGGTCTGTAATGGATAATATTGCCGAAGGATTTGAAAGAAACGGGAATAGAGAATTTATACAATTTCTTTCTATTGCGAAAGCTTCCTGTGGAGAAACCAGATCACAATTGTATAGGGTTTTTGACAGAAGTTTTATTTCGCAGGAAAAATTTGAAACATTAATTGAGCAGACTGAAACGTTAAGTAAAAAGATCAGCTCTTTTATAAAATATTTAAATACAACAGATTTAAAGGGAACAAAGTACAAACCTTAAATTTCAAAACTTTAAACTTTGAACTTTAAACAATGAACATTGAACCTTAAACATAAAATTTTTACAACTCAATGAAAGACGATTTTATTTTCGGGCTGCGTCCCGTGATTGAAGCAATTGAAGCGGGAAAAACGATTGACAAGATCTTTGTGCAAAACGCACTTCAGGGTCCTATTTATGCTGAATTAAAAGCCATTTTAGCGAAAAATAAAATCCGTCCCAACTATGTTCCGGTTGAAAAACTGAACCGTTTTACAAGAAAAAACCACCAGGGTGTGGTTGCTTTTATTTCGGATGTACCGTTTCATAAAGTGGAGGATATTGTTCCACAATTATTTGAACAGGGAAAAACACCTTTTCTTTTGATTCTGGACAGACTTACCGATGTAAGAAACTTTGGAGCCATCTGCAGAACCGCAGAATGCGTAGGTGTTGATGCCATAATTATTCCGGAAAAGGGTGCTGCTCCTATTAACTCTGATGCTATAAAAACTTCTGCAGGTGCTGTTTACAACATTAAAATATGTAAAGAAAATAACCTGGCTCATGCAGTAGATTTCCTTCAGCAAAGTGGAATTTCCGTATATGCAGCAAGTGAAAAAGCTCAGAAATTAATCTATGACGTTAATATGACTGAACCATGTGCTATCGTGATGGGAAATGAAGAAACCGGAATTTCTAAAGAAGTATTGCATCATGCTGATGAAAAAATAAAACTTCCTATTGAAGGAAAAACTCAATCTCTGAATGTTTCTGTAGCATGTGGAGCGATTTTGTATGAAGCGGTAAGACAGAAAATGACCGTGATACCAAATCCTTAAACCATGAAAACACAATCACTTTTACCATTATTTTTTGTCCCGTTAGTTTTTAATGCACAGACAAAAAAAATAGAAACAGACAACCGTCTTACAAGTGAGCTTGATAAGATGGTTGAGAAAGAAGCTCTCGCTTATATGCAGAATCCTGCACGCGTAGGACTTTCAATAGGCGTTTTTAAAGATGGTAAAAGTTATTTCTATAATTATGGCACAACTGAGATAGGAAAATCAGAACTTCCAACCTCCCAAAGTTTATACGAGATTGCATCCATCACAAAAACCTTTACCGGAACACTTCTGGCTCATGCTTTAGTAGACGGTAAAATCAAAATGGATGATGATATCCGGAAATATATAGGAAATTATCCTAATCTTGAATTTGAAAAGCATCCGATAACGATTGGGAATCTTACCAATCACTCGTCAGGATTACCTCAGTTTTTGCCGGATCAGTCTGAAACATTCAAAAAGCCGATGGATTCTGTTGCCTTTGCACTGTCTGATTTTTATAAAAACTATTCAAAAAAGAATTTTTATGAAGATCTGCATCAGGCAAAAGTGGATTTTGTACCCGGAACAGAATATAAATATTCCAATGTAGGAACACAGATTGCCGGGGATATCCTTGAAAAAGTATATTATAAAAACTATGAAAACCTGCTTTCAGACTATATTACAAAGCCACTGAAAATGAACCATACCATTATTGGTACGAATTCTGCACAGCTATTGACTCGTTATAACGAAAAAGGAAAGGTAATGCCCAGAAATTTCACAACCATTTTTGCTCCCGCAGGAGGAATCATTTCTACTACTGGAGATCTTGTGAAATACATGCAGTACCATCTGGATGAGAACAATAAATATGTGAAAACATCTCATACGCCTTTTGTAAAAAATGAAGGAGATGCCATTGGACTGTACTGGAGATTACATACATATGAAGATGGAACTCAAACCGTTTATCATACAGGAGGTACATTTGGATTTTCAAGCGTACTTCAGATTTATCCTTCAAAAAACATGGGAGTGGTAGTACTTTCCAATGAATCTGATGGAGAGTCTCAGGGGAAACTGCATGATATTGCAGATAATATATTAAGAAATAGTAGTAAAAAATAAAGTTAAAAAATCAAATGAAGAACATTGCAGCGCTTGCGCTTATATCATCAATAGCTCTTGTATCTTGTAAAAAAGAAACAGCAAAAATAACAAAAGTAGATCCTAAAACCGGAAAAACAGTAACTGTAGAAGTTCCTGCTGATTCTGTAGCAAAGGTTTCAGAAAACCCTGCAATCAAAGATTCTGCGGGAGTTATCACGCAGACTTTCAAGCTGGAAAAGGGAAAAACATATCCTCTTACCACTTACCAGAGAGATGTAAAAACAATGACAGATCCTCAGGGGAAATCTATTACTGCGACAAGCGAGTCTACAGATGAAATGAATTTCGTAGTGGATGACATTAAGGGAAATGTATATGAAATGACTCTTAACCTTGTAGCCAAGAGAAATTCTCAGTCTGCACAGGGAAAAACGGTAGTGGTAGACACCAAACTTCCTCTTCCTAAAGAAGACGACCTTAAAATGATCTGGAATGTAAACAAAGCGCTTACCGGAAACAAACTTCAGATGAAGATGGATACGAAAGGAAATGTAATTTCTATTACAGGATTTGATGCTGTTTACACGAAAGTAGGTAATGCAGTAGGTACACTGATCAAAGATGCCAATGAAAAAGCAAGCGTAGTAGCAAGCCTTAAACAATCATTCAACGAAAAAGTACTGAAAGATCAGTTCCACAAAAACCTGATGATTATTCCTAAAAAAGGAGTAAAAATGGGAGAAAAGTGGTCAACTTCGGAGAATGCTGATCCAAGCGGAAGCGTAAAAGTAACATCTAATTATGTATTGAAAAGCTTAGGAAACGGAGCCGCTGAAATTGCAGTAACCGGAGGAATTCCTAAGAAAACAGAGAAGAAAGCTCAGGGACCTATCACCCACAGCCTGAGCAGTGAACTGGTTCAGAACGGAACTATTAAGTTTGACGAAAGCACTGGATGGATTACCAACCAGAATATCAACGTAAAAACAACTCAGATAGAAACCATTTCCGATGGAAAACAATCTCAGTCTATGAAGAGCGTTTCCAATTCTTCGGTAATGGTAAACCCATCTGCTAAATAACTGAAGTAAACATTCAGGGTTTACAATATACTTTAAACCCTGAACTTTAAATTTTTTAAATTATGAAGTACATTCTTGAGTTAGTACTCACTGCCATTATTATTTTCTTTGTCTGGAATATTCTGAAAAGAATTTTCTTTAAGACATTTTACAGCTATCGTTTCAATAATGATAACCAGAATAACAGACAGCAGG
Organism: uncultured Chryseobacterium sp.; assembly: GCA_965720825.1. Taxonomy (GTDB): domain Bacteria; phylum Bacteroidota; class Bacteroidia; order Flavobacteriales; family Weeksellaceae; genus Chryseobacterium. The sequence continues at coordinate 18,769 of CBFQYI010000012.1, forward strand.
ACCTACACAACTCGAATAAGAATAACCAACCAAACCTTAAGTGGGATGCAGAAACTGTAGACTACGAAGAGGTGAAAGAGAGTAAGGACAAAAGGTAAAAATTCCAAGAAATAAAAGATAATAACCAGCATGGCAAAAAATAAAAACTTAATTTATATTGCAGCTTCATTAGTAGTATTTATAGTTTTAGCATTTTTATATTCCACTCCTGTATTTTCAGGAAAACAGCTTTTCCAGCATGATATTGTGCAGTACAGAGGAGGAGCAAAAGAACTGCTCGACTATAGAGCCAATACCGGAAATGAAACCTATTGGAGCGACTCCATGTTTGGGGGAATGCCGACTTATCAGATGGGAAGCCAGTTCAAAGGCGACATCATCAAAAAAATCGACAGCAATCTGAATTTCCTGCCAAGGCCGGTCAATTACCTCTTCCTGCTATTTGCAGGTTTTTTCCTTTTGGGAATGGTAGTGGTCAGAAACTGGAAATATGCTCTCTTAGGAGCCACTTTCTTCGGGCTTTCAACCTATTTTTATATTATTATTGCAGCGGGACATAATGGTAAAGTAAATACCATTGAATATTTTGCCCCGTTGCTTGCCGGTATTTTACTGGTGTATATTAGAAAACAATACATCTGGGGGTTCATTGTCACTACCCTTTTTATGGGACTGCAGATTGCTGCCAACCACCCGCAAATGACCTATTATCTGTTCATTGCGTTAGGATTTTTATTCCTTTCTGAACTGATCAGAGCTATCCAGAAAAAGACACCGATGAAGCATTTCCTTATTTCATCAGGAATTATCGCAGCATCATGTGTTATCGGAGTTGGAATGAATTCACAAAGAATTATGGCCAATTCTGAATATGTAAAAGAAACCGTTCGTGGAAAACAGATTTTAAATAACGACAGCCATACTTCAGGAAAATCCGGAATGGACAAAGAGAGTATGCTGATGTGGAGCTATGGGCAACTGGAAACTTTAAACCTTTTCATTCCAAGATTAATGGGTGGCGGAAGCCAGGAACCTGAAGGAAAAGAAATCATGAACAGAGTGCAGGAACTGGTTCAGGAAAATGTAGGCTCACAGGCTGAAATGGATAGAATTTCCAAAGGTTTCAGCGGGGTTACTTACTGGGGAGATCAACCGGGAACATCAGGACCTGCTTATCAGGGAGCTATCGTATGTTTTCTTGCCTTATTAGGATTCTTTTTTGCTTCAAAAAAATACCGTTACTGGATTTTGGGAGCATCCATCCTGACCATTTTACTGGCTTGGGGAAGTAACTTTATGCCATTATCTGATTTCTTTATCGATTATGTACCGTTCTATAATAAATTCAGAGCTCCTTCTTCAATCTTAGTTGTAGTAGAGTTATTATTCCCGTTAATTGCTATTCTGGGATTATACAGATTCTTTACAGATGAGAAACTGACCGAAGAATACAAACAAAAGATCCTTCTTTATGTAGGAGGTGGAACGTTAGGATTTTTATTGATTCTTTTAATCTTTGGAAAGTCTTTGTTAGGTTTTGCTACAGAAAGCGAAAAAACCTACTTCCCTCCTTTCCTACTTGATTATCTGGTAGATGAAAGATATAAACTGTTCAGAATAGATGCCATAAAAGCATTCATTTATGTGGCGATTACTGCGGCTGCGTTATTCTTAACTTTAAAGAAAAAGCTTAATCAGAATATTGCTTTGGTAGTGATTGGACTTGTAAGTTTATTCGATCTTTGGACAGTAAACAAGCGTTATCTGAATGACGAAAACTATGTAGATAAAATCTTTGCTGAAAATCCTTTCCAGACAGAAAGCTCAGACCTGTTGGCTGAAAAAGTACAAGGGAATCCAAATCTGGAATCTATTTTATCCAATGTCAACATCAACAAAACATTGGAAACTATCGCTGAAAAAGACAAAACACACTACAGAATTTACAACCAGACACTAGGAGTAACCAGCGAAACCAATACCTCTTATTTTAAGGCATCCATCGGTGGTTATCATGCTGTAAAATTAAGAAGATATGATGATGTACTGAATGAATACATCAACAGTATTGACAGTGTAAAAACGCCTAATGTATTAAATTTACTGAATGCTAAATACATGGTTTTCGGAGGTCCTGAGCAGCCACAGGTTGTTCCTAATCCTAAAGCTAATGGAAATGCATGGTTTGTAAGTGATTTAAAATTTGCAGATACTCCTAATCAGGAAATAAAAGCTATCGGAACTATTGACAACAAAAAAACGGCTGTTATTGCATCATCTGATAAAGCCTATTTTGATAACAAACCTGTTCAGGCAGATTCTACAGCATTTATTAATCTTACAAAATACCAGCCTAACGAACTTGAGTTTAAATCTCAGTCGAAAACGCCTCAATTGGCTGTATTCTCTGAAGTGTATTATCCTCATGGATGGAAAATACTGGTAGATGAGAAAGAAGTTCCGTACATCAAAGCAGATTATTTACTTCGTGCAGTACATGTTCCGGCAGGAAATCACCATATCAGAATGGTTTTTGAACCTGAAGTGATTGAAAAAGGGAAATGGCTTTCTCTTCTTTCATTCGGATTATTTATCCTGTTGGCTGCATTTGGAATTTTCTGGATGAATAAGAACAAGAAAAAAGAGATTGTAGCTGAACAAAAGATTTAATGAAGAGATAGAGTGAGATTCTTCACTGCGCTCCGCTTCGTTCAGAATGACAAAGACCATTAAATTAAAAAATGGAACAGAAGAAAATACTGATTATCACCTATTACTGGCCTCCTGCGGGAGGTCCTGGTGTTCAAAGATGGCTGAAGTTTGCAAAATATCTGCCTGATTTTGGATGGAAACCGATCATCTATACTCCGGAAAATCCAAGCTATCCATTGCTGGACGAAACATTGATGAAAGATGTTCCGGAAAATATTGAGATGGTAAGAACCAAAATCTGGGAACCTTATCAGCTGGCTGAAAAACTGAATAAGAGCAATAAAAAATTCAAGGCCGGACAATTTGATGTAGGCAAAAACCAAAGCTGGAAATCTAAACTTTCAATTTGGGTAAGAGGTAATTTTTTCATTCCTGATGCCAGAGTTTTTTGGGTAAAACCATCCGTTACATTTCTGGAAAAATACCTGAAAGAAAATAAAATAGATACCATCGTTACTTCCGGACCACCTCACTCACTTCATCTGATTGGTTTGGGGCTTAAAAGCAAAATGCCAGATCTGAAATGGATTGCTGATTTCCGTGATCCATGGACCGAGATTTCTTATTATAAGCATCTGAAATTAACCAAAAGTTCAGATAAAAAACACCGTCAATTGGAAAGTTCTGTATTTAAAAATGCAGACATCACTTTGGCTACAAGTTATACGGATGCGGAAAATTTCAGGAAAGCAGGAGCTAATGCGGTTTGTATTACGAATGGATTTGATGAAAGTGATTCAAGCGAGAAAGCGCAACAACAGGGAGAAAAGACAAGTTCTCAAATTGAACAAGCATTTACTCTAAGTTATATCGGGGTTTTAGAGCAGCTCAGAAATCCTGAAAATCTTTGGAAAACACTTGACGAACTGGTGAAAGAAAATCCTGAATTTGCAGCCGATTTTAAGTTGAAATTTGTAGGAAGAATAGATGATAAAATCCTTAAGGCTATCGAAAATTCAAGTCTGAAAAATCATATCCTGAATCTCGGATATCTTGCACATGGGAAAGCTGTTGAAGAAATGCAAAACTCAGATTTGCTTCTTATCACCAATTTCCCAAATGAATCTTCAAAAGGAATCATCCCCGGAAAGATATTTGAATATCTGGCTTCAGGAAAACAGATCCTATCATTCGGTCCGGACAAAGCGGATGTCGCAAAAATTCTGGAAGAAACGCAGGCAGGAAAACATTTCAGTTATCAGGATACTGAAACTATTAAAATGTTTATTCTTGAAAAATATGAGCTGTGGAAAAATGGCAGCCTTCTTGAAAATACCCAGCATATTGAACAATTCTCAAGAAAAAACCTTACTCAGCAACTGACTGAAGTTTTGAAATAAAAAAGAAAAGAAGTTAGAGGCTGGAAGCTGGAAGTTTATTCCATTTCCCCGCTTCTAACTTCTAATTTCTAACTTCTATATCGTCCACTGGTCATTCACAACAGCAATCAGGTAATATTTACCCTGAAACTCTTCAAATACGAACCGAACCGTCTTCCAATCCATTTCGCTATATTTTTCTGTTCCTTTGATATAATTTTCGGTGAAATCATGTTTAGGATAAATCTCTTTTAAATTA
>CBFQYI010000013.1:0-23047 GCA_965720825.1 uncultured Chryseobacterium sp.
AGGTACTTAATTTTTTAGCATATTTATTTGCAAGTTAACATAGAACGTTAAAAAAGAATGCAGCTAAGCAGTATAAAAATAAAGAACAAGCATCACACAGCTTTCATCACTGATGCTTACGGGAACGTGAGGAAACTTCCCGTTGAAATAAAGAGAATCTCCTTCTTTAAGGATGATTTCCTCATTGTCAATTACATATTTTACTTCTCCTTTCAGAATATATTTGAATTCCCAGGCATCAGTAATAACCTTTTCTCTTTTAGAATTCGGTTCGAGAGTCAGTAGTACAGCTTCAAATCCTAAAGAATGAAGACTCTTGCTAAAGATATGCATGTATTTGAATCCTTCAGCTTCCACCTCCTTTTCAATGACTTGCTGGCTTTCTTTTGGAACATAGATGAATTTGGCGTTGGATTTTTTCTCAACCCCTTCAAAAAAATAACTGGCATCAATCTCCAGCGACTGGATCAGATCCAATAAAACAGGAAGTGAAGGAATGGTTCTTCCGTTTTCAATTCTAGAAACAAGTCCGTTGCTTACATTCGCTTTGAAGGCCAGCTCATTAATGGTTAAATTATTCTTTTTTCTAATATCCTTTAATCTCTTGCCGATACCTATTAAAAAGTCATTCATACTGTGTGTAATTTAACCCGAATTATATTCAAACAAAGGTAATATTATTCCATAGAGTTTGGATACAGGAGGGAATCAATTCATTGAAAATTATTATTTGCTACTTGACTCTCTGATATTCCTCGCTTTTTCTCCCAGGAAAATTTCCCTATTTTTGTAAAACTCCTTATTTCATCTATGAAAAAAATTATTCTTATCGAAGACGAAACCAGTGTGGTGTCCTTTATTAAAAAGGGACTTCAGGAAAACGGATATGAAATTTCTGTAGCTTTTGATGGGCGTACAGGAGTGCAGCTGGTGCAGGCTAATGATTTCGATCTGGTAATTTTAGACATTATGCTTCCGGAAATGAATGGTCTGGACGTGTGTAAAGAAATAAGAAAAACCAATCAGAGTGTTCCGATTTTATTTCTGACTGCTTTGGGAACTTCTGAAAACATCGTTCTCGGATTGGAAAGTGGTGGAGATGATTATCTGGTGAAGCCTTTTAAATTCATTGAACTGGTAGCCCGTGTAAAGTCTTTACTAAGGAGAAGCAACAACAACGGTCCACAGGAAATTGCCGAACCGGAGCCTGATAATGAACATGTATTCCAGTTTTCGGATCTGATGGTGAACGACTATACCAAGAAAGTAACCCGTGCCGGTGAAGATATTTCTCTTACTTCTACAGAATATAAATTGCTGCTGTATTTCCTGAATAATCCTGAAAAAGTAATTTCAAGAGCCGAAATTCTGGATGCAGTCTGGGGCGTAAATTACGAGCTGGGAACCAATGTGGTAGATGTATATGTAAATTATTTAAGAAAGAAACTGGACAGCCAGGATGATAATAAATTGATTCATACCGTGATAGGAATGGGGTATGTGTTGAAAAAGACATAATGAATGTTTAATAAAGTCATTACAAATCAGACCAAAACGATGGTACTTTTGATGTTGGTTTTTACCGCCATCATTTTGCTGTTCAGTGGTTTGGTGTACTTTTCTATCGTTAATTTTTCACACCAGAGATTTTATGAACTGCTGAAGATCAGGACGGCAACGATTGTTCAGATCGAAAAAAGCAAAGATCATCTCGACCTTCCGGAAAACTATGTTCTCAGCAGCCTGAATGATGAAGAGCTTCCGATGGAAAGACTATGTTTTTGCCGTTCCTACAGATTCCAATTTCAAAAAAATATCTCAGGAAGTACATATTCCTGCCTATTTCTTTAAAAATATTATCAAAGAAGGAGAGTCCAATTATAATGATGAAGAATTCTATTATATAGGACAGAGCTTCAAATATGATGATAAAGATTATATTGCAATCGCCTCTGCGAAAAACCATTATGTCGTTTATTATCTGGGGTTTTTAAAGCGAACTCTGCTTACCTGTATCGTACTGTCTCTGTTCTTCAGTATGATTTTCTCTTTTTATTTATCTAAAACTTTATTCAGACCCATCTTGAAAATCACAGGAAAAGTAAAGGAGATCAGTTCTGAAAATCTTCACTTAAGGCTTGAATCTCAGCCTGATAATAAAGAACTGAATGAGTTGGTGGATACCTTTAATGATATGCTCAACCGTATTGAAACTTCTTTCGAAACCCAGAATCACCTGATCGGAAATGTTTCCCACGAATTGAGAACTCCGCTTACGTCTATTATGGGAGAAGCTGATGTTGCCCTTTCTATCAGCAGAACAGCAGATGAATATAAAGAAACCCTGGGAATCATTTTGGATGAAGCCGAAAAGCTGGATAAAAAGATCAAAGCCTTATTAATGATTGCCCAAACCGGATTTGACGGAAAGATTCAGAAAATGGATAAGGTAAGAATTGATCAGCTGCTTTGGGACGTTATTGAAACCCTCAGAAGAATTGATTCCCGAAATAATATCTATCTGGATATCAGTATGCTTCCCGATAATCCAAAAAAGCTCAAAGTACAAGGGAATGAGCAATTGCTGCATCTTGCAGTGGCCAATATCATCAGTAATGGCTGTAAATATTCTAATTTCCAACAGGTTAAAGTCTCTCTGGGAGCTACCAATTCGGATGTGTACATCATTGTAAAAGACAATGGTATAGGAATTCCTGAGGTGGAAATGAACAAAATCTATGATCCATTCTTCAGAGCTTCTAATACCAATAATTACGAAGGCTACGGAATCGGGCTTCCATTGGCGAGAAACATCGTAAGAATGCACCATGGTGAACTGATTGTAAGCTCACACGAAAACCAGGGAACAACGGTACAGATGAAGTTCCCGAATTTCTATAGCATGATGCAGAAAGGCGAAGTGATAGACAAGTAAGAACTATTATTTTAGCATTTTTCTACCTGTTTTAGTTTGTTTTGTTCTGAAAAACAGACTGTTATTTCCATTTTTCGATTTTTATTTTTTCCAATATTAACTCCCCTTAACAATTTTCTAATCTCATTTTAATCTCTTTAATGACATTTTAATTCCATTCCAAAGATCTTCTAATATGGTCGTTCTAGTTTTGTATCATCAAAAAAGATAAACACAATACAAAATAATAAGAACATGACTAAAACAATTTTAATTGCAACAGATTACTCTCTTGAGTCATTGAATATATTGAAAAAAGTACTTAAAGAGAAAGATGCAGCAGAAGATCAGAATCAATATAATATCCTCCTGACTTCCGGGTATGATTCCGGAGATTCTATCAGAGATCTTTTGTTCAGCACCAAAACATCTGTTTTCAATAAAATCAGACCTACAGAATTCTGCGATGCCTTTGGAATTATCAGTAATAAATATCCTCACCTGGTTAATAAAATTATCTGTGATGTCTTTACAGGAAGTTTCCAAAGAACATTCAACCAGTATGTAAAGGCGGAAAATATTGAGGAAGCTTACTATTCTCCATCTATCAAAAGCAAAGGAAAAGGCAAATTTGACCTGATTCCTTATATCAAAAAATGCAAAGAGCTGAAGTCTCATGAAATTACTGTTGAAGTAAGAGAAAAACTTCCGGAAAGAGGAAGACTGGCAGAGATCTTTGTAGAGGTCTAAAAATTAAACACAATTTAAAAACGATTAAAAATGTTAAGAAATTATAGTAACAGCAGGACACTGGGGGATAATATCAGGTTGGGGACGCTGACTGCCTTCACGGCAGGTACTATAAATATCGCATCCCTATTGATATTCCTCTCTTTTACGTCGAACGTAACGGGACACTACGCAATTTTGGCGGCAGAAATCAGTAAAGGTAACTGGACGCAGGTAGGAGTTGTGGGAGGATGGATCTTTTTGTTCTTCTTCGGAAGCTTTCTGTCCAACTTTATTGTCATCAATTTTAATAAGAAAAGTAAATATTTTGCCCATTCCATGCCTATTGTGCTGGAAATCATATGTCTTCTTTTTGTAGGAGTTTACGGGCAGTTTTATTATCAGAAAACATTAGAAGAAACAGAATATTTAGTAGCATTGATGCTTTTCGCGACCGGACTTCAAAACGGTTTAACGGCAAGTATCTCCAATTTCTCTGTAAAAACAACGCACCTTACGGGAACAACCACCGACCTGGGAATTCTGGTATCCATGTTTACCCAGAAAAAATACAGGAGAAACGGAGAACTGATTGGCAGAGCCAAACTATTGATGAGTATTATGCTTGCTTATGTGATGGGAGCTGTATTCTCAGGGTTGACTTACTATTATCTGGAATTCAGAGTCTTCTATGTCATCAGTATATGTCTTCTGATTGTTATCGGTTATGATGCTTATAAAATTCATATCCGTCACTTCAATACGAAGTACAGATACAACAGGATTTACAGAAAGCCCAATATCTTTGCTTACCTGTATGAGAAAATCCATGGAATTCCTAAAAGAGAGAAGAAAAGAAAATTGGTCTTTGAGGATTAAAATAGAAAACACACTATTAATTTTTTGTATAAACTAGCTGTAAATGCCCTTATTTTGTTATGAAATAGGGGCGTTTTTATGAAAAATGGTCTTTGGTATAAGCGTTTCTGTTATTTTTTACCATATTTTTCTGACGGTTGAAATGAAAGTTTTCTGATCTGACCCATCAACTTGCTAACACCCTTCATTACAAACATTAAAAAAATCGGTTGGGGATAAATAGGCAAAAATGTTGATAATTAAATATTAAATCACGATTTTAGTATTTTAATTCCCGTTTCCATTAACTATTTTTGTAAGTTGATTTACGTTTTTATGTCAGATATTATTCAGCTTTTACCGGATCATGTAGCCAACCAAATTGCAGCAGGAGAGGTGGTGCAGCGGCCTGCATCCATCGTGAAAGAACTTTTGGAAAATGCTATTGATGCCGATGCAACGAAAATTGAATTGATCATCAGAGATGCCGGGAAAAACCTTATTCAGGTGGTAGACGACGGAAAAGGAATGTCTGAAACAGATGCCCGCATGGCGTTTGAAAGACATGCTACCTCCAAAATCAAAGGAACTGAAGATATCTTTAAGATTGCCACAAAAGGCTTCCGTGGTGAAGCACTGGCTTCAATAGCAGCGGTTTCCCAGGTGGAGCTCAGAACGAAACAGAAAGATACTTCCATCGGGACCAATATCTATATCGAAGGTGGGGTTTTTCAGTTTCAGGACCCGGTTCAGACAGCAGACGGATCAAACTTTTTGGTAAAAAACCTTTTCTATAACGTTCCTGCAAGAAGGAAGTTTTTGAAAAATAATAATATTGAATTCAGACACGTAATCGATGAATTTCAGCGTGTTGCATTAGCTCATGAGAATCTTGAGTTTTCTCTGTTCCATGATGACGAAGCTGTTTTCAGACTGAGAAAAGGAAGCCAGATGCAGCGTATTGTGGATGTTTTCGGAAGAAAACTTCAACCGCTTTTAATTCCCATCAAAGAAGATATTATCTGGTGTAAACTTCATGGTTTTGTTGCCAAGCCTGAAGGCGCTAAGAAAGCAAGAGGGGAGCAGTTCCTTTTTGTCAATGGAAGATATTTCAGAAGCCCATACTTCAATAAGGCAGTACAGGAAGCATTTGAAGGACTTCTTCAACCTGGATACGTCCCTTCATTTTTCCTTTTCCTGGAGCTTGATCCGGAGAAGATAGACGTGAATATCCATCCACAGAAAACAGAAGTGAAATTTGAAGATGAACATCTTATTTTTGCTCTGCTTCGTTCAACGATTAAAAGATCTTTGGGAATTTATAATGTTTCTCCTAGCCTGGATTTCGACAGAGATCCGGAATTGGATGAAATGATGAATAAACCGATTCCCAGCAAAGGAAATGGAGGTGGAACGAGTGGAGGTGTTTTCAAAATGCCTGAAATCATTGTAGATAAAGACTATAATCCGTTCCTGGAAGAAAAAAATGTAGTACATCCAGAGGAAATTCAGAATCTTACGGAAATGTATCATCAGAATATTACAGCAGAACCATCAAAGATTAACCTCTTTGAAGATGAAGATTTTGATGAAGATCTGATGAGACTTCCTAATGGATACTGGCTTTTCAACAAAGGAGATGTCACTTTGATGCTGGATTTGGGAAGAATGCACAGACTATTGGTTTCTGAAGGAAATAAATCCACGAGAAAATCAAATACAAACAGTCATGCTCTTCTTTTCTCACTGGAGTATCATATGAATGAAATCGAGAAGACAAAATACAATTCGATAAAAAAATATCTCCCGGAATTAGGGTTTGACATGAAAATTGCTCATGAAAGTGTACTTCGAATAGATTCACTTCCTGAAGGACTGAAAGAAACCCAGGCCATGAAGTTCCTGGAAAATCTTTTTGAGATTCTGGACTACAAGACGGAGGAAGAATTTTTGCAGTATTACCATAACCAATGGAATAAAATGCAGTCGAAGTCAAGATTTGACTTTATTTATAAAAAAGATGCGGAACAACTGATTAAAGACTTTACAGCATTAGGCTTCCCGGAATTTTTACCGGACGGTAAAAGATGCTTTTATGAAGTTCCGTTTAACGACTTTAAAAACAAATTTTAAAAAATATGTTTAATAATATACCGCCAATTACAAGGAATATCATTATCATCAATGTTATTGTTTATTTGGTTGCTAATTTTCTGCTTCCGAATTTATATGATACCCTTTCTGGTTTTTATCCTTTCTCTCCCAATTTTAAATCCTGGCAGATTATTACCCACATGTTTATGCATGCCCCGCTTAGAGAACCTGGAGGAATAATGCATATTTTGTTCAATATGTTTACATTATTCAGTTTTGGACCTATTCTGGAACAAACATTGGGTGAAAAAAAATATCTGATATTGTACTTTGCAAGTGGTTTGGGTTCGTTTTTCCTATTCAACCTTTGGAATTTTGTAGAAGCTCAACAAATCATCTCAGGATTGCAAAGCTTAGGTTTAAATGCATCCGAAATTTATCCAAAAGCAGCTCTTGATTATGTGGGAAGTCTGAAGATCAGTGCTACAACAGTTGAAGGGCAGCAATTATCCAGTCAATATTATAATCTGCTTATATCTCGCATGATGGGTGCTTCCGGAGCAATTTTCGGAGTTGTAGCTGCCTTCGCAACACTATATCCCGATTCTAAGATTGGAATTATGTTTATCCCTGTTCCGGTTAAAGTAAAATATCTTTTGCCAATCATTGTGGTGGTTTCTGTATATCTTGGTGTTTCCGGTAACGGAGGGGGAATTGCCCATCTGGCCCATGTTGGGGGTGCTTTGGTGGGATGGCTGCTGGCAAGAATTTGGAAAAAACATTTGTATAGATTCAACTAAAGTAGTATTGTGAAGGTTTTCCGACTTATAGTATTGATTGTCCACCTGGGAATTTTATTTCTGCTGTTGGGTACTTTATTAAACGCTTATGTTCCGCCAAAGATTTTTCCTTGGTTTAATCTGCTTTCCTTAGGCTTTCCTGTACTTGTTATAGGATATGTGATTCTAACGGTTTTCTGGGTATTCAGCTGGAAAAAAAGGGCATTTATGTTTATGTTTGCAGGATTAGCGTTTATCAATCCTGTGAAACGTTGGGTTAACTATTCTTCTCCTAAAAGTGGAGATTCTGAGATAAAAGTAGTATCATTTAATGCAAGAGCAGGTTTCTGGGGGAGAAGAAATATTGAATCCTATTTGAGGTCCCAGAATGCGGATGTTATTATTTTGCAAGAAGATGGTGCTGGATTATATGAGTTTGAAGGATATCAGAAAGTGAAGCCAAGCGGGATATTTGCTATTCTTACCAAACATAAAATCATTAACGAAAAAATTATACAACCTCAGGATAAAGACTTGAGAATACCTGGTATAATTGCTGACATTGATATAAATGGAAAGGTATACAGGTTTGTGGATGTTTATCTTAATCCGTTCCGGTTTGAAAAAGAGATGATAAAGCCCGGAAAAGATGCTAATACCAATGAAAAGAAAATACTGGATGTAGTTAAAAAACTGATACCCACGTTTAAAAAACATCAGGATCAGGTGGCGCTTATCCGAGAAGAAATTGAAAACTCTCCTTATCCTGTAATTCTAGCGGGCGATTTTAATTCAGTTCCCAATTCTTACGAATATTATCATTTATCAGACGGGCTTGAAGATGCATTTTTGACTGCAGGAAAAGGAAGTGCAACCAGTTTTCACGACTATAAATTCCCCATTAGAATCGATTATATTTTTTCTTCAAAAACTTTAAAGGCAATATCTTATAAAGTTGACCGTTCTGTAAGTATTTCAGATCATTATCCTGTCACAGTTAAGTTTTCTACGGATAGCAAATAATCATAAAAATAGTTAAAGTTATCTGCTTGGTAGGATTTTTGTTGAAAGAAAACCGTACCAAGACCGTTTTTTCATGAAGTCGAACCAGATATTACTATTTATACATATCGTTGTTGCTGTTTTGCTGTTATGCACATTGGGGAATGCATGGATTCCACCCAATATTTTAGGCAACCTGAATCTTTTGTCTCTTGGTTTTCCCTATCTGATCCTGGCACATGTAATTTTAACGCTGATCTGGATCTTCAAAAAAGAAAAAATTGCTATTGCTTTTGCTTTAGGTACATTTATTTTCTATAATCCAATCAGACGATGGGTTAACTTTTCTCCCAAAACAGAAAATTTAAAAACAATACGAGATATCAAGGTATTGACTTTTAATGTTAAATACGGAGAATATGGCTGGGATAAAGTAAAGGACTATATTAAAGCACAGGATGCTGATATTATTCTGGTACAGGAAAAAGATACGAATCGCGTTATACAACGCGATCTGATAAAATATCCGTCAGTTATTCTTAAAACGAAGCATAAAATTGTAAGACAAGCGGAACTTATTGATGAGAAAGCCCGTGGGAATTCATTCTACGCAGATATAGACATTAATGGAAAAGTAATCAGAATTATTAATGTGTATCTAGAACCCTTCAGGCTTCACAAATCGATGTTTACGAAACTTGATAAATTAGGGTTGGGAAATGTTTCAACATTACTTTCTCATATGACTCCTACATTCCAGGCTCATGAAGATCAGGTAAAAAGAATCAGAAAAATGATCGATTTATCTCCTTATCCTGTTATTCTGGCAGGAGATTTTAATTCTGTTCCCAATTCATACGAGTACTATAATCTTGGAAAAGACCTTCAAGATGCATTCTTGGTAGCTGGAAAAGGGAGTGCAAGTAGCTTTCATGATTATAAAGTCCCGTTAAGGATTGATTATATCTTCACTTCAAAATCAATCATTCCTTTAAGCTATAAAGTAGATCAATCTGTGAAATTATCGGATCACTATCCTGTAATTGCAGAATTTCTGTTAAATTAGTTCCATGAAAAATTTACTGGCTGCGATTTTTGTTTTTACCATTCTTTTTACTGCGTGTTCCAAGAAAGAATCTCCGGGTTTTGGGGCTGAACAGGAAGTGAGAGTACGTTATGATACAACTGCTATTGACTCCTTTTCTACAGGAGCTGTTTCAGTGGATATTGCACGAAAAATAAGAATGTCCTCTCCTCAGTATCTTGATTCTGTAAAACAGGCTAAAAAGCTTCAGGAGGAAGAAAATAAGCTTAAAGCTGAGCTTGAAAAAGAAAATAAAGTAAAACAGGAAGAGGAAAAGAAGAAAGCAGATGCAGAAAAGAAGCTGAAGACAGCAGAAAAACCAGTTACTCAGGAAACCAAAACAGAATAATTTTAAATTACCATTAAACAATATACAATATGAAAAAGCAAATTATTGCCGCAATAGTGATCTCAGTGTTCACTGTAGCATGTACAAAATCAACTACAAAAACAGAACAGGTAGAAAATCCTGACGGATCTACTACCACTACTACAACAACCACTACCGAAACACCTAACGTTGTGGATACTGCAAAAATCAACAATGCAAAAGAAGATGTGAAGGCTAAAGTAGATGAAGCAGGTAATAAGATTGATAATGCAGCTCAGAAGGCAAAAGATAAGATTGATGCCACTGCAGATAAGACAAAACAAGATCTTAACAAAGCGGGGCAGGATATCAAAACTGAAGCTAACAAAGTAGGGCAAGATGCAAAAGAAGCCGCGAAAAAAGGAGCTTCAAAAGTAGAAGAAGCCGCGAAAAAAGTAAAAGAAGATTTAAGCAAATAAATAAAAAAGCCGTAGTTCAATAGAATTACGGCTTTTTTATATGCAATTGAGAGTTAGGAATCTTTCTCTCTTATTTATTCATTTCCAGCAATGGGTCAATATATTCTCTGTCATTGCTTAATCTAGGGACTTTATTTTGTCCGCCTAGCTTTCCTTTAGCTTCCAGCCAGTGATAGAACAGGTTTTCTTTGGCGATATGTACAATCGGTCTTTTAAGAGTCATATTGTTGTATCTTTTCGCTTCATAGTCCGAATTGATGGTCTTTAAATGTTTGTCAAAAGCATCGATAAAGCTGTCCAGATTATCCGGATACTGACTGAATTCAAAAATCCATTCGTGGGCACCCCCTTCATTTTCCTTCATAAATACAGGAGCTCCTGTAAAATCCGTGATTTGTGCACCGGTGGCTTCACAGGCTTTTGAGAGGGCAGATTCCACATTGGTAATCATGAGTTCTTCCCCAAAAGCATTGATATAGTGCTTTGTTCTTCCTGTTATTTTTATTCTGAAAGGATTTATAGAGGTAAAGACAACGGTATCGCCAATCAGATATCTCCACAGTCCTCCATTGGTGGTGATCACCATTGCATAATTTTTTCCTACTTCCACATCTTCCAGACTTACGACTTTCGGATTTGAAAAATGGAACTGATCCATTGGAATGAATTCATAAAATATTCCATAATCCAGCATCAGCAGCATTTCATCACTGTCTGATCTGTCCTGGATGCCGAAGAACCCTTCAGAAGCGTTGTAAATTTCGTAGTAATTGATGTTTTTTCCGATGATCTGTCTGAATTGCTCCCTGTAGGGCTTAAAGCTGATTCCACCGTGAAAAAACACCTCTAAATTAGGCCACAGCTCAGAAATACTTCCTACGTTAGTTTCATTTAATACCCTTTGCAGAAGAACCATCATCCAGCTTGGTACTCCAAGGATACTTCCTACGTCTTCATTTTTTACTTCGGAGGTGATTGCTTTAAGTTTGCTTTCCCATTCTCCCATCAAAGAAACTTTCTTGCTCGGAGTGGTAGTAATTTCTACCCAAAAGGGAAGGTTATCAATAAGAATAGCAGATAAATCTCCAAATTTTGTATTAAAATCTGCATAGAGCTCGGAGCTTCCCCCTAAACGTAAGTTTTTATAATTAAAAAGCTGGTTTTCGGGATGATTGTTGGCGTAAATGGAAACCATATCCTTTCCGGCTTTCATGTGACAGTATTCAAGACTTTCGGTAGAGATAGGAATAAATTTGCTTTTAGCATTGGTGGTGCCCGATGATTTGGCAAAATGTTTAATGAGACCTGGCCAGCTTACATCTTTATAGCCCTGTCTTGCTTTTTCAATAAAAGGTTCCATTTCTTCATAGGTAACAATAGGAACTTTGTTTTTAAAATCCTGATAACTTGAGATAGAATTGAATCCGTATAGTTTGCCATATTCTGTATCCTCCGCATGAAACAGTTGAGAAAAGAGTATACCTTCCTGGGTTTCAATAGGATGGTCCATAAAATTCTGTATCTGGTCAATCCTTTGACGGATGAACCAGTTGACTACGGTATTGAAAAGTGCTTTGGTTGCCATTTCAACAAATATAATGATATTTGAATTTTCAGAAAATTTTTTACGTGATTAAATAAAAAAACCGTTACAAAATTTGTAACGGTTTGATATTTAGCTGATTGTTTCTTAGCAATATTCGTCGTATGCTGCCTGAAGGTTAGCTGCGATAGCCCCTGCAGGGTTTCCTTCAATGTGGTGTCTTTCCAGCATGTGAACCAATTCACCATCTTTGAAAAGTGCTACACATGGAGAACTTGGAGGGAATGGAGCAAGGTGTTTTCTTGCTTCTACTACAGCCTCAGTATCAAATCCTGCAAATACAGTAGTTAAATGATCTGGTTTTTTGTCTCCTGTTAAAGAGTATACTACTCCTGGTCTTGCAGCACCTGCGGCACAGCCACATACAGAGTTGATGACCAATAATGTAGTTCCGGATTGTTTTAACGCATCTTCTACCTGAGTAGGAGTTGTTAAATCCTGAAAACCTTTATCTGTAAGCTCTGCCTTCATAGGCATTACTAAATCTGTTGGATACATATATTTTGTTTTTTATCGCTACAAAGTTAAGCAATTCTTTGCGTTTGTTCAATATATAAAAACTATCAATTGATTAGTCATATAAAATTAACCAAGTATTAATATTGCAATAATATTCTAAAAAATGCGAATTAACGCTAGGAATAATAAAATATTATTATTAAATTTGAAATGATTCTGAAAAACAAACGACCGTGAAAAAAACATTTGAAGCTTTCCCTCAAGCAATCAATCATTTAAATACTCTCTGAAATATGGTAGTAGCTTAATTCTCTTTCAGTTTAGAATCAAACTGATTAACAAACTTTAATATCCAAAGAAAGTGAAGCCCGGAACTGAACAGTTCCGGGCTTCTAATCAAATCGATATGCAAAGGTTGTATATCCTTAGTTATGGAATCAGATACGTGTTTGTGAAATTAAGATAAACTCGAAATTCCTCAACACGGATCACATTATGAAAGAAGCTTTTTAGCCATCTCGGAAATACTTTTTCCGTCTGATTTTCCGGCTAATGCTTTTGATGCCACTCCCATTACCTTCCCTAAATCTTTAACAGATTCAGCTCCGGTTTCAGAAATAATATTTTTAATTTCTGTTTCTAATTCTTCAGCAGAAAGCTGTTTAGGTAAGAACTGCTCAATAACTTTCATTTGAGCGTCTTCTACTTCTGCAAGATCATTTCTTCCCTGCGCAGTAAATTGGTCGTAAGAATCCTTACGTTGTTTTACCATTCTCTGAAGAATAGCAATTTCCTGTTCTGCCGTTACTTCAGCTCCGATAGCTTCCGTTTTAAGCAGTAATATCTGAGATTTTACAGCACGAAGAGAATCCAAAGCTACCTTGTCTTTGGCTCTCATTGCTGTTTTTATAGCTTCGTTTATTGTATTTTCTAAACTCATAAGTTTATAATTTGAGAATTTGAGAATGAAATAATTTGAAAATAATAAAGCATTGGTTTTATATTATTAATTAAAATAATTAGCCAATATACCGAATTCCTACCAGTTGGTTAATTTTCAAATTCTCAAATTATTCCATTTTCAAATTAATTTTAGTCTACATCTTTATTTAAAAATCTGTTTTCTCTGATCTGCATAGATCCATTGTTATCAGACAGGTAAGTGTTGATATTCTGGTCTGATGCATTGTTTCCGTCGATAGAAATATTTTTTCTTTTAAAAGCAGGAATAGATTCGAATTCACTTGTGCTATCAAAATTTTGGTAGCGGGAGTTGAATTCTTTTAATTTATTTCTTCTTTCAATTACTCTGTCCTGATCAATCGTTTTATTCACGAAAGTAAATTCTGATTCTTCAGTTTTTGGAGTTTCAATTTCTGTTTTGTTTTCAAAAGTTGATCTTGTTTCAACCTTTGGTTCTTCCTGTTTCTGGTAGAATGTTTCAATCTTTTGAGCGGGTTCAGCTACGGCAGCATTTGTAGGAGTATTAAACTCTGCTTTAGGCTGTCCGAAATCTGTATTAGGCTCGTTTCTGGTAGGCTCGTTTACAAAGAAACTGAATTCAACAGGTTTTTCATTTGAAAATGAATTGTTGAATGGAGTTCCGGATTGTGGTTCCTCTTTCTTATTTTCAAAATCAAACGAAAAAGATTGGATCTCAAGATCGTTAGGGTCATCATGTTCTTCATCAATAGCTAATAAGCTATATTCTTCTTCTCCTTCTTCATTTCTCCAGTTTTGTTCCGGATTACTTACCGTATCTTCCTCTTTATCAAAGAAATTTATTTCAGTTCTTGGCTGCTCTTCTTCAATAATCATTTTTTTTTCAGTCGACGTCACATTGAACGGAGTGTCATGTTCTTCGTCATCCAGTCTGAAAAGGTTTTTTCCACCAAAATCATGCGTTGTTTCAGGAGATGATTCTCTTTCTTCTCTTGTTTTGAAAGGAGAATTTTTAGGAGCTTCAAAACTGTCATTAAGACTGATTCTGATTTTCTCAGTAGGTCCTGCAAACTTCTTATTATCATTAGAGAATCCTGTTGCAATCACAAGAACGCTTACAGCATCTCCTAATTCCTCATCTGCACCTACCCCAAAAATGATATCCGCAGTGTTTCCTGCTTCTTTCTGGATGTGGTCCATGATGATACCGATTTCATCCATGGTAACTTCTTCAGCACCACTTCTGATCAATAACAATACGTTTTTAGCGCCAGTAATCTTATTATCATTCAATAACGGAGAATCAAGGGCTTTTCTTACGGCTTCTTCAGCTTTATTTTCACCTGAAGCTGTTCCTGTAGACATCAATGCAGTACCGGAATTCTGAAGTACAGATTTAGCATCTCTAAAGTCAATGTTTACATCAAAGTAACCTGTAATAACTTCTGCCATACCTTTGGCTGCATTGGCTAAAACTTCATCAGCTTTTGAGAATCCTTGTTTGAACCCAAGGTTTCCAAACTGCTGTCTTAGCTTGTCATTGTTGATCACAATTAATGAATCAACATTATTTTTTAATTTATCAAGACCATTTTCAGCCTGATCCAGCCTTCTTTTACCTTCAAAACTGAAAGGAACGGTAACAATACCTACGGTAAGAATTCCCATGTCTTTTGCTACTTTTGCAATGACAGGAGCGGCTCCGGTACCTGTACCACCACCCATTCCGGCAGTGATAAACACCATTTTGGTGTTTTGGCCCATAGCAGCCTTGATATCTTCAATACTTTCGATGGCTGATTTTTCTCCTACTTCAGGATCGGCACCTGCTCCAAGACCTTCTGTGATAGAAGTTCCCAACTGAACTTTATTGGCTACCGGGTTATTATCTAACGTCTGAGCATCTGTATTACAGATCACGAAGTCAACCCCGTGGATTCCTTTCTCGTACATGTGTTTCAGAGCGTTGTTTCCACCGCCCCCTACACCGATTACTTTTATGATGGATGAATTTCCTTTTGGCAAATCAAATGAAAATCCTTGTGTACCTATATTTTCCATAACTATACTTTTAATAATTGATAAGTGATAGATGATAATTGATGAATGATATTCGTCTTTAATTTAATAAATATTAATTTATTCAAGTATCATTGATCATTAATCTTTTATCATTTATATTTATTTACTCTACTTCTTCAAAGAATTTTTTTACTTTTTCCATAAGCGATTGCCCAAAGGTCAACTTCGCCTTTCTGTTCTCCTGTCTTTCATTCTCAAAAGACTGCTGTTCCTGAACAGGTGCTGCCTGCTGAACGGGTTGAACAGTTTCTGTCTGTGCTGCAGTAACTTCTGGTTTTGGTTGCTCAGTGACAGCTTCTTCAACTTCATCAATAGTCTGCTTTTTATCCCTGATTTTCAAACTTTCCATCAGTAACCCGATAGAAGTAGCAAATTCAGGACCTTTCAGATATTGATTTTTATCGTTGGCGATATATTCATTCGCGAAACCGATTCTGCTGTCAAAACCTGTCGTATAATTCGCCAGCTGACGAAGGTGTTTCAGGTTTGAACCACCACCCGTAAGAACGATTCCTGCAATCAGTTTTTTCTTTTGTTCAAAAGCACCGTAAGCCTTCAGTTCTGTATTCACCATTTCCAAAACTTCTTCTACTCTCGCATTGATGATCTGAGCTAAAGTTTTTAAAGAAATCTCTTTGTCTGGTCTTCCGTGAAGCCCGGGAATGGTTACAAAAGTACTGTCTTTTTCTAATTCGGGAACAGCCGAACCAAACTTTACTTTCAGTTGTTCTGCATGCTTCTCTATGATGGAACAACCTTCTTTGATATCTTCGGTAATAATTCCGCCTCCGTATGGAATCACACAGGTATGACGGATGATATTATCTTTAAAGATTGCAATATCTGTTGTACCACCACCAATGTCAACAATGGCTACACCGGCTTCTTTTTCTTCTTTTGTAAGGACAGCTTCTGAAGATGCCAATGGCTCTAAAGTAAGGGCTTCCATTTCTAATCCGGCTTCACGAACACATCTTGCAATATTTCTGATGCTTCCCATTTGGCCTACTACAACATGGAAGTTAGCTTCTAAACGCTTTCCGTGCATTCCGACAGGTTCCTGAATTTCCCCCTCGGAATCCACTTTATATTCTTGAGGAAGTACGTGGATAATTTCTTCTCCAGGAAGCATAACCAACTTTTTTACCTGATCTTTTAATGCTTCGATGTCATCGTCTGTAATAAATTTATCAGGATGTTCACGCATAATATAATCGGAGTGCTGCAGAGAACGGATGTGTTTTCCTGCAATACCTACCGTAACTTTGCGGATAGGAACTCCAGCACTGGATTGTGCTTCGGAAACTGCAGCCTTGATTGAATTAATAGTTTGTGAAATATTATTCACAATACCTTTATGAACACCAAGACTTTTAGCTTTTCCTACACCGAGAACTTCTATTTTCCCGTGTGCATTCCTTCTTCCGACAATCGCGACTATCTTCGTTGTCCCGATGTCCAGACCTACTGAATACTCTTGATTTTCCATTTTATATCGATTTGATTTTTTCTACTTTTTTATCTATAAGGATAGGCTCCTATTTGTGTATTAAATGCCCTGAGGGACTTATTCTATTTTTACTTTTGCCTTAGGCTTGGACTGCGCCTTGACGGGTGGCTTTTTCTCTACTTTTTTAGTTTCTTTTGTTGGTCCTTTCGGTTTTGTACTCTCTTTCGGTTTTACCGAAGTAGAGCTGCTTTTTTTTACCTCTGCTATTTTGGGTTTAGCTTCCGTCTTTTTAGCGGCTGTTGGAGAAGGAACTTTTGCCAATTCCATCTTTCCTGCCTTTAAAATACTGTCATTTTCTTTAAAATAAGGGTTTAAAGTAGTGACAATCTGATTCTGATATTTCACAGAAACCATGCTGTATTTCTGAGGATCTTGATACACAAGGTATTTTTCCACGAAGGTTTTAAATCCTTTTACTTTAAAATCAATATTATCAAGGTCTCCAATTTCTACTCTGTAATTTCCTTCACTTGTCAGAAGGCTATAGCTTTCTTTACTTTTAGAAATTCCGATAAAATATTTCTTACTGAAATCATCTTTGTCTATCTTTTCTACCAGTTCTGCCAGTTTTTCATATTCATCCGGCTGTACGTTTCCGGTTACCAGCATACATGGGTGTGAATAGGTTCTTGAAATAGGAAATTCAACTCCTTTTTCATCCACATAAAAGTCTTTTCCATCTTTATTCAATCTGAAAACAGGGACTCTCTGTTTGATATCCAGATTGAGCTTTCCGTTCAGGTTCAGATAAACATTGGCACTGTCTACTGCTGGCAGGGAATTGATCTTTTTTTCTAAAGAAGGAATATTAAGATCTCCCACTTTTCCTGAAGGATTTTCTTTTTTTACAATTTCCCTGATGTCTTTTTCATCAACAAAATATACCGGAGTTTTCTCGCTCATTTTTACAGAAATCTTATTGTCCGTAATCTGCTCACGGCTGAATCTCCTCAATGAGAAGCTCAGTAACAATCCCAGGATAATTACAGTGACAACAATTTTTAATATTCTGTATTTATTTTTCATATTTTTCTTCTGCCACTATGGGCACAAATCAATTTTATTTTTCCGTTCGCGAGGGCGTTTCACTCAGCTACGGCTATCAATTCGATAAGTTGTTATTAATAAATTAATTATTTTTTTATAAATCTGTTGTTATTCTCATTTGCTGAGTGAAGCGCCTTTGCGAACGATTTTACATTTTTTCTTCGCGAGCATTGCGTTTATACTCAAATTTTCTCAATCCATTCACAAATAGGGTCATACAGGGTATCTATATTTCCTGCGCCTACGGTAAGAAGGATATCAAAATCTTTCTCTTTTATTTTTTCAAAAGCATCGGACAATGTTGATACTTCTTTTTTATCTAATGTTACTTTGTCCAACAGCCAACTTGAAGTGATTCCTTCAAAATTCTCCTGAAGTTCTCTTGCGGGGTAAATATCGAGAAGAATAAGCTCATCTGCTTTGCTTAAACTTTCAGCAAACCCATCTGCGAAATCTCTTGTTCTGCTGAAAAGGTGAGGCTGGAAAGCTACCAATAGCTTTTTGTCAGGATAAAATGTTCTGATTGAGCTCATTACAGCATTGATTTCTGTAGGGTGGTGAGCGTAATCATCAATGTAAATTTTACCGTTTTGATAAATATGTTTGGTATATCTTCTTTTAATTCCTTTAAAATTGGCAATTGCTTTTTTCAGCGTATCAAAATCTGCGCCTAAATTATGCAGAATAGCCAGTGCTACAGTGGCATTTTCCACATTATGAATTCCCGGAATTTCCCAGACAAAATCTTTTATTGTTTCCGTTGGAGTATGGAAGTCAAAATAAATTTTATCATGATCCATTCGCAGGTTGTCTGAATAATAATCTGCCGGCTCATTCACTGCATAGGTTTGATGTCCTCTGCCTATTTCTAATCCTTTTCTTACAAAAAGCTGTTTGTCTTGAGGAACTAAAGCTGCAAACTGTCTGAATCCTTCTTCAATATGGTTGATGTCTCCATAAATGTCCAGGTGATCCGCATCTGTAGACGTTACTACTGCCCAGTCCGGAGAGAGGTTCAGGAAGCTTCTGTCATATTCATCTGCTTCTACAACAGAGTAAGTAGAACCATTATACAGGAAATTGGATTTAAAGTTTTCAGAAATCCCTCCCAAAAAACATGAAAAAGGAAGATCTGCTTCTTTACATAAATGGGCTACAAGGGTAGAAGTGGTAGTCTTTCCATGTGTTCCTGCAATAGCGATACAATCTGTATTTTCGGTAATTAATCCTAAAACTTTAGCACGTTTTAAAACTTCAAACTGATTTTGATTGAAATAATCCAGTATTCCAAGCGTTTTGATAGCCGGAGTATAGATTACCAAAGTATCTTCTTTCTGAAGGGAAGTGATCCTTTCATCAATAAGATCTTCAAAAACAATATCAATTCCTTCATTCATCAGATTCTGAGTAAGTTTTGTATTGGTTTTGTCGTATCCCAATACTTTTTTGCCGGATGCATTGAAATAACGCGCTAATGCACTCATTCCAATACCTCCGATTCCAACGAAGTAAAAAGTTTGATATGTTTGTAAAATGTTCATTTATATTTTAATCTTTAATAACTCTTGAATAATTTCAGAGTTGTATTACCAATATTTTATATTCTAAAGCTTTCCTTAACTAACTCCAATGACTTCTGAATGAATGCATTCAATTTTAGCGGTGTCAGGCTGAGCTTGTCGAAGCCTTTCCTAATTATTTTATTACTTTAAAAATCTCATCTACAATCTCTTTTGCTGCGTTTGGCTTGGCAAAATATTTCAGATTGTCAGACATTTCTTTTCTTACCCTTTCATTTTCGCAGATTTCTGATAATGTATTCCAGAATTTTTCCTGCATTTCAGAGTCTTTTACCATTCTTGCCGCATTTTTTTCAACCAGATTCATGGCGTTTTTGGTTTGATGGTCTTCCGCTGCAAAAGGGAAAGGTACCAAAAGAACCGGTTTTTGTGCGACAGCCAACTCTGAAATGGCAATAGCTCCGGCTCTGGAAACAATGATATCAGCTGCGGAATATGCCAGCTCCATGTCTTTGATAAATTCTTTCAAATGAATGGAAGCTGGAAGCTGGAGGCTGGAAGACAATTCTTTGTAATCCAACTTTCCTGTTTGCCAAATTAATTGATATCCTTTTTCTTTCAGATTTTCAATATTTTCTTTCCAGGCATTGTTCAATGTTCTCGAGCCTAAAGAACCTCCTACAGACAGAATGGTAAGTTTGTCTGTATTCAATCCCATTTTTTCTTTTGCCTGAGCGGTATCCTGCATTCCTGAAATAATATTTTCACGAATAGGATTTCCCAGGAATTTTATTTTCTCTGCGGGAAAGCCTTCTACTTTTGGATAAGCGGTGAAAACGGCTTTAGCTTTTTTGCTTAAAATTTTATTGGTTACTCCAGCATGAGCATTCTGTTCCTGTATGAAAATCGGGATTCCCATTTTGCTTGCTTCATAAAGAGCTGGGCCGCTGGCAAATCCTCCTGTTCCTACTGCAAAATCAGGAGCGAAGTTTTTGATAATCCTTTTAGATTTTGATAAACTTTTCAGAATCTTGAAAGGCAGTCCAAGGTTAGACAACAAGTTTCCTCTGTCAATTCCTGCGATATCAATTCCTTCAATTTTATAGCCTGCCTGAGGAACTTTTTCCATTTCCATTTTCCCGTTGGCGCCAATGAACAAAAATTCTGCATCAGGAAATCTTTTTCTGATCTCATCAGCAATGGCAATGGCCGGGAAGATGTGTCCTCCTGTTCCTCCGCCTGATAATAATATTTTTAATTTTTTGCCCATTTTAAGCGATATCGTTTATTTCTGCTATACTTTGTTTTTTGCCCATTCCTTCTTCATCATAAATCTGAATCCTTGAGCTTATATTTAAAATAATGCCTAGCTGCAAATAGGTAACCAGCATTGAGGTTCCTCCGTAACTTATCAAAGGTAGCGGCTGCCCTGTTACCGGGATAAGGTTTACAGCAACGGCAATATTTACCGAAAGCTGGATAAAGATCATTACCCCGAGACTGAGCACGAGCAACGATCCGAAGAACGCCGGCATTTTACTGGCGATCATTACAATCCTTATCATCATGATCAGGTATAAACTGATCAGGAAAGCGGCTCCTATTACTCCATATTCTTCTACGATGACCGCAAAAATAAAGTCGGAGGCAGATTGCGGAAGCATTTGTTTCAATGCGCTTTTTCCTGGTCCCATTCCGGTAATTCCGCCATGCACAATAGCTGCTTTGGCCTGCATTACCTGATAGTTTTTTGCTTTTACGCTTTCATCATCTACATCGGCTGATTTTGCCTTGCTTGAGGTAAATGTTTCTACACGGCTCATCCATGTATGTACACGGTTTCCGCCAATCATGTTTGTATTTAAAGCAATCAGTAAGAATAAGACAATGGCCACAAATGATGCAGAAATAAACCCTGCAATGTATTTCCAGTGAAGCTGCCCGATGATAAGAACAACTACGGAAACCATTAAAATCATCAATGCTGTGGAACCGTTATCTTTGGCTACCAGTACAAAAACAAGCAGGATAGGTCCGAAAATATACATGATATTTTCTATGGGAAGCCTTTCTCTGGTGATCTTCTTGGTTAAATATCTGCACAGATAAATGATAAGCATTAAAAAGGCAAATGAAGAAGGCTGGAACGAGATCGGTGTTCCCGGAATTTTCAGCCATCTGGAAGCACTGGCTCCATCAATGGTTTGTCCGGTAAACATGGTAACAATCAACAGAACAATCATAAGGCCGAGCAGGATACTGCTGAGCTTTCCGATGTATTCATATTTTATAGTTCCTACCAGTCTCATAATGGCTAATCCCAAGACTACAAAGAACATGTGTTTGATAACGTGACCAGTTGTGGTCCCGTTATTGACAATATACTCGAGGTTTGAACTTGCAGAGTATACGGGGAAAATAGAGAAAATGGAGATCACAAGGATGACCATCCAAAGTACTTTATCGCCCTTTAGAAATTCAAATCTGCTTTCTGTGTTCTGTTCGTCCATATTTAATGCTATTCTGGCTAATGGCCGTTGGCTTTTAATACCTGTTCTTTAAACTGGCGTCCTCTGTCTTCATAGCTTTTGAACAAGTCAAAGCTTGCACAGCATGGAGATAATAAGACGGTATCGCCTTTTTTAGCCAGTGATTTTGAAACTCTCACTGCTTCTTCCATGCTTGAAGTATCATAAATAACTTCTTTTTTGTCTTTAAAGAAATCGATGATCTTCTTGTTGTCTACTCCAAGGCAAACGATTGCCTTTACTTTTCTTTTGACTAAATCTTCAATTTCGGTATAGTCATTTCCTTTATCTAATCCACCAACAATCCAAACGGTTGGTGTTTTCATACTTTCTAAAGCGTAGTAAGTAGCGTTTACATTGGTTGCTTTACTGTCGTTGATGTATTTTACACTATCAATTTCAGTAACAAATTCCAATCTGTGCTCTACAGCCTGGAACGTCATCAATGAATGCCTGATGCTTTCATTGTTGATTTTTAAAATCTTACCGGCAATAGATGCTGCAAGACTATTAGCTACATTGTGATTTCCCAATAGAGACAATTCATCAACTTTCATTGCGAATTCGTCTTTCATTTTCACCACAATTTCATCGTCACTGATAAAACCTCCTTCAGGTAACTTCTCTTTGGTTGAGAAAGGAACCATTTTAGCTTTTATTTCAAGCTTTTCAAGAAGATTCTTACTCATTTCATCATCTTTGTTATAGATGAAAAAGTTGTCGTTCTCCTGGTTTTCTGTGATTCTGAATTTAGCTAAAGCATATTCTTCATAATTGTAGTTGTACTGATCCAGGTGATCCTGAGACAGATTCAACAATAATGAGATATAAGGTCTGAAATTCTGAATATCATCCAGCTGGAAAGAGCTGACTTCCAGTACATAATATTCATGGTTTTCATCGGCAACCTGCTTTGCAAAGCTATATCCTATATTTCCTCCTAAACCTACATTCAATCCGTCATTTTTCAGGATATAATAGATTAGGGAAGTTGTGGTTGTTTTTCCGTTGCTTCCGGTAATGGCAATGATTTTGGCATCTGTAAATTCAGAAGCAAATTCAATTTCAGAGGAAAGTCTGATTCCTTTTTCATGAATTTTATTGATG
>CBFQYI010000014.1:0-22496 GCA_965720825.1 uncultured Chryseobacterium sp.
CTACAGCTTGTGCTTTGCTTGGTCTTGAGTGCATCGTTTATATGGGAGAAATTGATATCCAGAGACAAGCCCCGAATGTGGCAAGAATGAAAATGCTGGGAGCAGAAGTTGTTGCTGCTACTTCAGGTTCAAAAACCCTTAAAGATGCAGTGAATGAAGCGTTAAGAGACTGGATCAACAATCCTGTGACGACCCATTATGTGATTGGAAGTGTGGTAGGGCCTCATCCTTTTCCTGATTTGGTGGCAAGATTTCAGAGTATTATTTCAAAAGAAATCAAAGAACAGCTGAAAGAGAAAATCGGAAGAGAAAATCCGGACTATGTAATTGCCTGCGTAGGTGGAGGAAGTAATGCTGCAGGAACTTTCTATCATTTTGTAGAGGAAAAAGAAGTAAAAATCATTGCTGCTGAAGCCGGAGGATTGGGTGTAGATTCAGGAAAATCTGCTGCGACTACATTTTTAGGAACGCTTGGTGTACTTCACGGAAGCAAAAGCCTTGTGATGCAGACGGAAGACGGACAGGTGATAGAGCCTCATTCAATTTCCGCAGGATTGGATTACCCTGGAATAGGACCTTTTCATGCGCATTTGTTTAAAGAAAAAAGAGCAGAATTCTTTAGTATTAACGATGATGAAGCATTAAAATGTGCTTTTGAACTTACCAGACTGGAAGGAATTATTCCTGCATTGGAAAGTTCTCATGCGCTGGCAGTTTTAGATAAGAAAAAATTTAAGGAAAATGATGTTGTAGTCATTTGTCTGAGCGGCCGTGGAGATAAGGACATGGAAACCTATCTTAAAGAAATTGGAAGTTAGATACTAGAAATTAGTAAGTATTACCTAATAAAAAGTATTCACCTTCTAACTTCTAACCTCTAATTTCTAACTTCTATAATAAAAAAATGAAAAAACTAAATATATACTTCACAGCAGGAATTCCACAATTGGAAGATACCGCTGATATTATACAACTGATTCAGGATTCCGGAGCCGATATGATTGAAATCGGAATGCCCTATTCTGATCCGGTGGCAGATGGACCTGTGATTCAGAAAGCTCACGAGCTGGCTTTACAAAACGGAATGACCATTGAAAAACTATTGTCTCAGCTGAAAGCCATCAAGGACGAAATCAAAATCCCGATTATTCTGATGGGATACATCAATCCGGTATTGAGTTTCGGATTTGAGAAATTCTGTGCGGCATGCTCGGAAAGTGGTGTTTCAGGACTGATTCTTCCAGACCTTCCTCCTATTGAGTTTAAGAAAAACTATCAGCATATTTTAAAACAGTACAATCTAAATTTCACCTTTCTGGTAACTCCGGAAACTTCTGATGAAAGGATGATCTATCTGGATTCTTTAAGCTCAGGATTCCTGTATGCCGTAAGCTCCTCTTCTACTACCGGAAATGAAAATGCTGTTTTAAAAAATGAGGATTACCTTTCCAGGATAGCATCCCTCCCGCTTAAAAATCCGGTGATGATTGGATTTGGAATCAAGTCTAAAGAAGATTTTGAAAATGTCACAGAAAAAGCAGATGGTGGTATCATTGGAACAGCCTTTGTGAATATTTTGCTTCAGGATAGAGACTGGAACAAAAGTGCTATAGATTTTATCCATTCCATAAAAGCGTAAAATTCACTAAATTTGTATATCAAAAATTGAAATGAATACAAATCAAAATAAAGCAGTAGAATTTGAAGATTTAGGAGTCAAAGAATATCAGCCAGCCTGGGATTATCAGGAACAGCTGATGAAAAACATCATTGATACCAAAATAAAAAACAGAGATCTTCCTGCAGAACAGCATACCACTACCCCCAATCACCTTCTTTTCGTAGAACATCCTCATGTGTATACCTTAGGAAAAAGCGGACACGAAGAAAACATGCTTGCCGGTATTGATAAACTCAAAGAAATTGATGCTACTTTCGTAAAAGTAAACCGAGGCGGAGATATTACGTATCACGGTTACGGACAGGTTGTAGGTTACCCTATTCTTGATTTGGAAAACTTTTTCACTGATATTCATTTATATATGAGAAATCTGGAAGAAGTGATCATCAGAACCATTGCCGAATATGGCATTAAAGGAGAACGCTCACCAGGGGAAACCGGAGTATGGCTGGATGTAGGAAAACCTTACGCCAGAAAAATGTGTGCTATGGGAGTGAAAGCTTCCCGATGGGTAACTCTGCACGGCTTTGCATTGAATGTAAATACGGATATGCGGTATTTTGAATATATTATTCCATGCGGTATTAAAGACAAACAGGTTACTTCTTTGAAAAGAGAACTTGAAAGAGAATTGACACCAGAAGAAATGGAAGAACTGAAAGCAAAGATCAGAAAGCATTTCGCAGATGTTTTTCAGGCAGAATTGATTTACAAATAGTCAAGTTTATTTATAATATAATAAACCCGGTTTCCATTATTGAAACCGGGTTTTTAGTTTTATGATAATGTTATTTTTATTCGCTTAAACTATTCACAACGTTTGTCATTCCTCAGGAATCCAGACACAGAAACCCTGTGATAATGAATGAGAATAAAATAAGAGTTTAGATTCCTACGGAATGGATAAAGCGAGTAAAGATACATACTAAAAACATCCGTATTCTAGTGATAAATTATCCATCCACCTTGTATACTCCATAGGAATCCAGACTGCAAGAATCAAAAAATCATCATTTTAAAATTTTCTATTCTTTCTGAATATCTCTTTAAAAATTATCATTTTTCCACCTTTTTCAATGTTATTAAATCAATAAAACGATAGAATAATGCATTTTTAAAAAAAAACTCTTGCGTGTGTTTTAATTTTTATTATTTTTAATATCACAAAATAGTGAACTATTATAATTAAAAGTTCACTAAAAATTAACCACCAAAATATAAAAACTATGAAAAAATTTCTGTTATCCATGATGGTATTCGTGACGGTACTGTCATTTAATTCCTGTTCAGATTCAGCTGCCAATCAGGATCCGAATCTTGTTGCTAAAGAGTCTAACGAAATTGCCATGAAAGATTTCGGCAAAACTGTTCCGGTAGGGATAGAAAAAGAGGATGGAAAATTTAAAGTTTCATTTATGGTTTCCGCACAACCCTATCAAATAAAGGATACCAAAGAAAATACGGGATTTATCTCCATGATCAAAGAAGCTGTCGAAAATGAAACTCCAGTTCAGATTTTTCTGAAAGCTAATTCTAATGAAATTGCAAAGGTTGAAAAAGCAACAGCTGATGACATCCGTTATTTCAAATCAGTATTCAACAAAGAAGAGAGAGGTGACAGTAAAAAAGCGGTGAGCGTTATTCCTAATCTTGCAACACTGAACAGCTTATTCACTCAGATCAAAAACCAGGCTTGCGGAACTTCTACCGCATCTTCACCATGTATCACATTCAGATACCCTGTGGATGGATGCTATGCAAGAGCTCACAAAATGAGACAAATCCTTTTGAATGCAGGTTACGATTGTGAAAAACAATTCGTGTATGGTAATCTTAGAGCTTCTACAGGAACATGCTGTGTTTCATGGGTATATCACGTAGCCATTTTGGTAAGCTTCAAAAATGCTTCAGGAATTGTTGAAAAAAGAATCATTGACCCATCATTATTCTCCAGCGGACCTGTAACTGACGCTGCATGGAGAGCTGCATGTACTAATACAAGCTGTGGTTCTGCATCTGTATCTTCTTTTGCCAATACAGCAGGAAATGTATATTACAGAAGCCCATCCGGTTCTCTGTTATATGATAACAATTATGTAAATACCAACTGTGTATTAAACATATTCTCATCCCTTTCAGGATGTTCTCCTTCCCCTGCACCTAGTGTAGCAAGCTGTGGATTTTAACTAATTTATATAGAGCTCCTGCATTTATTTTAATACATTGCAGGAGCTTTTTACTTAATCTTTTTTATTATGAAAGCCTGGTCCTATCTACTATTACTATTTATTATGATTACATCCTGTTCCGGTAATTCCAGTTCACAGAATTTAACGTGGTACAATAATGCCACCATTTCAAATATCATGGAAGATCCTGATAAACCGAATGAAGTGGTACGTGTCGCTATTGGAATCAGTGCTCAGGTTTTTTATCTTTCAAAAAAATCACCGGAATATAAAAGCCTTATGGAAAAAGCAACCCAAAGCTTTAAAAAAGGTAAGACCTATAATATTGGTCTTGAAAATAAAACCAATATCATCAAAGAAATTAAAGAGGTTAAATAATCCGGATTATCTGATCACAGAAATTCCGGCATCCACTTTCACTTCTGCCCCATGAATATAGGAAGCTTCTTCTGAAGCCAGAAACAGAACTACATTGGCAATTTCTGACGGTTCACCCTGTCTTTTAAAAGGAATTGTCGGAATAATCTCATCAATGGCACTTTCAATCTGCTCTCCGGTTAAGCCTGTATTATTAAAAATATTGGTTTTAATATGTCCGGGACTTACTCCATTGACACGAATACCTCGTTCTGTAAGTTCTACGGCAAAAGTCTTGATCATTGACTGCACCGCAGATTTTGCTGCAGAATACACCGAAAAATCAGGCATCGCAATCTCTGTCGCCACGGAAGTATTGAAAATAACGGAGCTTCCGCTTTTCATCAGTGGTAATATCTGCTGTACAGTAAAAAATGGTCCTTTTACAAGCATATTAAAGAGCTCATCAAACTGATTTTCATTCACATATTCCACGGGAGAAAATCTTCCGTATCCCGCATTGGCAAAGACCAGATCAATATGTTCTGTATATTTTCTGACTTCCTGCTGAAGATTCATCAGATCTTTTATATTTCCTGAATTGGATACGATTCCGCAAGCACTTTCTCCAAGCTTTTCCAAAGCATTATTCACTGTTTCTTCACTTCTCCCTGTAATAATCACTCTTCCTCCTTCTTCTATAAATTTCTGAGCGGTAGCCAAACCCATTCCATTGGTTCCACCTGTAATTAAAGCAGTTTTACTTATAAATCTTTGCATTGTTTTTAGTTTAAATTTCTACTGCAAAGATTGGAATTGAGAGGCTTGGAAAAAATCCGAATCATGCTGAAATAACAAAAACTGAAACTATACATTTCTCTTTTTGCATCTTTACTATTTTACCTTTTAAAAGTTCATCAATAATCGCGATCAATAAAATCTTTCAAAATTAAATTTTACACAATTAAATTGAGCGTACATTTGTACTGTTAATTTACTTCACTATTAAAAACAAGTAATAAAACACAAAGTAGTTTAATTTAAAACAAAAAGAAAATGTCATTAATAGAAAATCTAAACTGGAGACATGCTGTAAAAGCTTATGACCCAACCAAAAAAGTATCACAGGAAGACCTTAATACTATTCTTGAATCAGCAAGGCTGGCTCCTACTTCATCCGGACTGCAGCCATTCCGAATTATTGTAGTGGAAAACCAGGAGTTGAAAGAAAAAATGGTAGCAGGCGCTTTAAACCCTGAAGTCATGAGAGATTCTTCTCACGTTTTGGTATTTGCAGCATGGGACAGTTATTCTAATGAAAAAATTGACAAAGTTTACGATTATCACACGGATGTAAGAGATCTTCCAAGAGGTCGTTTCGGAAGCTACACCGATACTATCAAAAAAATGTACGGAGCACAAACTGCTGAAGAACATTTTGCACATACTGCCCGTCAGACTTACATTGCCTTAGGAATTGCTCTTGCACAGGCTGCAGAACTTAAAATCGACAGTACACCGGCAGAAGGATTCAACAATGCTGTGGTGGATGAAGTACTGGGATTGAAAGAACTAGGATTAAAAAGTGTAACTCTTTTATATCTTGGATACCGTGACGAAGCTAATGACTGGCTTTCTTCTATGAAAAAAGTCAGAATTCCAATGGATGAATTTATCATAAAAAAGTAATACCTTCATCGAATCTTTCGTACTCAAACATTATGGAAAATCCGAAAACACCCAAACTAGAAAACCAGATTTGCTTCCCATTATATGTAATCGCCAAAGAGATTACAGGGCTTTACCGTCCTTTTCTTGATGAACTAGGCATTACATATCCGCAATATCTTGTGATGATGATATTATGGGATGGTGACGGGCTTACGGTAACACACATCGGAGAAAAACTGTTTCTGGACAGTGGAACCTTAACCCCTCTTCTTAAAAGACTGGAGTCTAAAGGATTTATTATCAGAAAGAGAAAAAAAGAGGACGAAAGAGTGGTTGAAGTATTTTTAGACGAAGCTGGAAAACAGCTTCAGCAGAAGGCTTGTGAAATTCCGGGAAAAATCCAGGAAAAACTGGGAATACAACCGGAAGAGCTGCTGCACCTTAAAGACACAGTCTTAAAAATATTAAACAAAATAGAAAAATAAATGAAAACTTTATATACCACTCAGGTTACTGCTCAAGGAGGCAGAAACGGACATGTGAAAAGCGAAAACGGAGTGTTGGAACTTGATGTAAGAATGCCGAAAGGTTTAGGAGGAGCCAATGATGATTTTGCTAACCCGGAAATGCTTTTTGCAGCAGGATATTCTGCCTGTTTCGACAGCGCTCTGAACAGAGTGATCAGCCTTTCTAAAGTAAAAACCGGAGAAACTACAGTAACCGCTCAGGTGAGCATAGGCCAACTTGAGAATGGCGGTTTCGGACTGGCAGCAGAACTGGATGTGAACATCCCCGGAGTTTCTCTTGAGGAAGCACAGGCGTTGACAGAAAAGGCACACCAGATCTGTCCTTACTCTAATGCTACCAGAAATAATATGGAGGTGAAACTTTCAGTAACCAACAACGATTAATCCAATTTTTTTAAGCATAGTTATAACGAAAGGAGCTGTTTCAGTAGAAACAGCTCCTTTTTATTTTTTTTTATTTTCCCGCAGATTTCGCTGATGACGCAGATGATTGAGGATATTTTTATATGCTTATAATGATTAAGAATTTTATTCATCATTTATAATTCATAACTCATCATTATTGAATATTTTAACGCAATGGAAATCATTATAGATATTGTATGCCAGGTGTATGCAGGGCAGAAATCAAGAAAGACGATTGATCTGGTTTTGAATACGTTCATTCCCGGATATGGAAAATTAAATCTCAATTATACTTACCCAAGGCATGACAAAGATTATATTTTTAAAACAGAGGATGAAATGATTGGTTATTTCATCGAAAACCCTGCCCTTGACCAAACTTTTTACTGGAATAAATACCACGATAATCCGGAAAGAATAATGGTAGGCGCCAATATTACAGATGATGATAGACTTATCATGAGCCTAACAATGGATACGACTGAAGAGAAAAGGGATATGTATTTCGATCAGCTCAAAAAACTTTTACAATCTGATATAGGAATAGTTACTTATGTAGATCCTGCAGCTTATGAAGACGGAGAAGATTTTATTGTAAGATATGGATAGAAAACAGAAACCTACTCAATCTACTCATCATTACCTCCTCTCTTTATTTACGTCACTTTTCTGATAAGCATCTACCTTTTTATAAGAATCGTTTTTTTCTTTTTCCTTTTTATCGGAAATCAGAATTCCGAAAAGATGGTCGATTTCATGTTGGAAAATCACCGCGGTAAAGCCTTCTACAATTTCTGAATATTTCTGCCCTTTCAAATCCACATATTCCAGTTGGATAACTTTGCTTCTGTAGAACTGATCTCTGAAATCAGGGATAGATAAATCGCCCTCAGGACCAAGGTTCTGTAAATCGGAATGCCAGACAATCACCGGATTGATGAAATATTCCAATGGAGTTCCTTCTTTATCAAAACGCTGTACCCAGATAATTTTTCTGTTGATTCCCACCTGAGGAGCTGCGATTCCTACTCCGCCATCTGTTGACAGAAGAGATTCTTTCATCCTTTTTACCAAAACAGCGGTGTTAGGATCATGAGGATCTGCTTCTGAAGAAGTGTTCAACAATGTTTGATGCTGATTATTATCCGTTGTCTGATAGATGGGTAACGCTGTTTTTACATCTCCCTGATTGATGATGGAAAGTTCATTGGAAGTCAATTTTTGGGCATTGAACAGTCCGATAAAAAAGATCAGCAGGATGGGTAATTTCTTCATATTTTTTGAATGTTGTACAAAGGTAAATATTGTGGAGTAAAAATGATTATTTATCCATTAATTTTAAGTTTTGGCTAAAGCCGTTGAATTTTTTAATTAAAAATGGCCGGGCTAAAGCCCGACCCTATTGAATTCAATGTAAGTTTGATTTTTGTCATTCTGAAAGGAATGCAATGGAGTGAAGAATCTCATAATAATTTAACAGTGAGATTCTTCCTTCGTCAGAATGATATTTTTGTAAGATTAAAAAGTCTTTGTCATATCTCCCGGAATAATCAGATTGAAATCTGTTGGAATATAATCTTTAGCTGGAACTTTCAATTCCGGATCGTCTGATTCAAAAACGGAGATTACGGCCATTTTCAGATTAGGATTTTTCTGTTTGATATACCAATAGATTCCTCCGAATTCTTTGCTGTGATAGTTTCCATTGTAATGGATGAAGGTTTTTCCGGCCTGATGGCTTTTCAGGATAGATTCAGCCATTGTAGCGTCTTTTGTAGCCTGAGCTGAAATAAAATTCATCACTTTGGTTCCTTCTGCATGGTCTCCCATCATCTTTTTCATTTCCGGATATCCAGGAGTGTCTAACGTTACTTTAATCGGCAACTGAGCAATATATGCCTTCTCTTTTTCACTTAATTTATTTAAAGATTCAAGACCTTCTTTTGCGGTTTGGGAAGCATATCTTCTCGGAATATTCGTGGCAATAAAATTCAGCTTTTTATCTTTGGCAAAATCTACCAAAGGTTTGTAATCTGTTGCATAATTGTTCCACAAACGGGCAGAATCTTTCAAAGTCTTAGCATCAAACTTTCCGTTTAAATATTGATCCAGCTGTGCCTGATTATCTCTCTCAAACATTTCCGCACCTAAGATCAGCTGACCGTTCTTTTTGGCAAACAACGCTTCTGTAATTTTAAGCTGAAGCCAGTGATTGATAGAACTGTTATGATTTTCACCAAAAAAGACCACATCATAATCTGCCAATTCTTTCACCAGCTTTTCTGTCTTTACTTCTTTTCCTTTTTTATCATAAAATTGATACGCTTTTAAGTCCTGTGCCTTTAACGAACAGAAACCGGCAAGCAGTATCGCTATGAAAATATGTTTCATTTTATTTTATATTTAATCCCAAATTACACAAATATTCTGGTAGCTGCAGATCACTTGTCATAAAAAAGACCGCTTTGAATTTTACAAACAAAACGGTCCCATTCAAATCATCTAATTATTATTTCTCTAATGCGGCTACAAGATCCTTCCACTCCTGAAGTTCAGGAATTCCAGGCTTTCTTTTTCCGAAGAACTGAACGATGAAGTCTCCTTCATTGTTGAATACTTCGATAGCAGTTACTTCTCCGTCTTCAGTTGGTTTTTTCACGATCCATGCTTCAGCAATTTTCGTCACATCAAGGTGCAGGTTAAAATCAGGATCCATTACGTTGAACCATTGCTGATGCCAAAGTGTTTTCTTCACATTTCCTGTGTGGATCTGGATAATTCCTCTGTTTCCAACGAAAACCATGATCGGTGTATTTTTTTCAGAAGCATCTTCAAGGATGTTGACCACTTTAGCATTATCGATTTTCTTAGCAAATCCTTCCGGAGCCAATCTTAATGCCTGTGTTCTGCTTACCCCATATTTTCTGGTCATCATGAAGAAATCATGAGTATCTTTCAGTTCTGTCCATGCTTTTTTGAAACCTTCCACATCAATGTCTGAATCTGCTTTTTCAGCCTGTTTTGGAGCT
The DNA here is from genome assembly GCA_965720825.1 of uncultured Chryseobacterium sp. Lineage (GTDB taxonomy): Bacteria > Bacteroidota > Bacteroidia > Flavobacteriales > Weeksellaceae > Chryseobacterium. The sequence goes on from CBFQYI010000014.1 coordinate 9,860, forward strand.
ACTGCTTCAAAAACAAGTACTTGATTCTGATCTTCTGCTTTGAATTTTTCTATGATCACATCAAAAGCAGCTTCATTACTGTCTTTCGTTAAATAAATCTTGTGAAGTGCCAGTCCGTCTTTCCCGAAAAACTGAAGGCTTTTCTTCTCTCCTTCCAATACTGCAAACGCAAATTTCCAGTGGTTAAGGAAAATTCTAAGATCGATATCTTCACCCACAAAAAGCTGTGCATGAGGGCTGCTGAAATCACCGTTCAGGTAAGTTCCTTTTCTCTCATGAACACATTCATCATTACGGGTAAGAGCCATTACTTTTCCTAATTGCTCAGCTTCTGTAAGAATTCCCTGGAAATCCGGGTTCAGGACCGTAACGCCTTCTCCGATGCTTGTTGCCAATAATTCTGCCTCACTTACTTCCAGCTGTGCTGCAGCATTTCTTATTCTGATATGTGGATTTTCTGCTTTCAGAGCTTCCCATTTTTCCTTTAAATCATTAACTAATGTGCTCATTACTTTACTTTTTTATGGTTAAAATTGTATAAATTCTTCGTATGGTTTCGTTTCCTGTTTTACTTTTTATTTCTTCTTCTTTTTCAGAAGTTTTCATTCTTTTAAATTGGCTTTTGGAGATCAGTTCTTCCATTTCGCTGTTGCTGTACAAGGTGAAATCATATTCCGTGAACGGCAGTTTTTCCATGAATTCTCTTTGTCCGAACGTAAGAACAAATGTTCCGTCATCTTTTAAGACTCTGTAGATTTCATTTAAAAAATCTACCGGATTCTCCCAGAAATAAACTGTGTTTACGGTGAATATTTTATCAAAAGATCGATCCCGAAAAGGAAGCTTTTTGCCTTCATACAGAACAAAATCTGCCTCGCTTTCAAATTCCTTATTGAGTCTTTTGGCTTCATTGTGCATGGTTTCAGAAATATCAATCCCTGTATATCTGAGGTTTTTGGCAAGACTCATTATACTTTTCAGATGGGCAGCATTTCCGTGTCCTATTTCAAGGATCTGCTGCTCGTCATCAATCACCAATGTTTTGATGCTTTCCAACGTCATGCTGATGTTGGTAGCATTCATCATTTCACCAATCTCGATGCCTTTTTCACCCTGGGGATTGGCAAGATTCTGTGCAAGAATTTTGAGTTCGTCTTTTTCCATGGTTATCCAAAAATGATCATTGGGTTATTGGTAATAGGGTGTCCGCAAATGGTACAGGGAAAATTATAGGCATTGCTTATATTTTCTGCAGTAAAAACTTCGTGTGGTGTTCCATAGGCAGAAACCTGTCCTGATTTCATTAATAAAATCTTATCTGCAAACTGTGCAGCAAGGTTCAGATCATGTAAAACTACAATAGCACTGTTGGCTTTTTTGGTGAAATTTTTGATAATTTCCAATGCTTTGTACTGATGTTTTATATCTAAATTATTCAACGGTTCGTCCAGAAAAACCAGTTTGTGAGCAATATCATTTTCAAGCTGTGCCATTACTCTTGATAGGTGTACACGCTGCTTTTCTCCTCCTGAAAGGGTGTTGTATTCTCTTTCTTTCAGGTGAAAAATATCCGTTTCGTACATCATATTATTCATGGCTTCCAGATCTTCTTTTCCGGGCTGGGCATCGAAATACGGATACCTTCCCATCATGATCACATCTTTTACCTCAAGTGGAATATCATTGCTGTTATGTTGTGAGAACTTTGCTTTGTGCTTTGAAAGTTCTTTGATATTCCATTCTTTAATAGGTTTATCTTTGAACAAAACTTTGTTATATCCGGATTTCACTTCATCTGCCAGTACGCTCAGAAGACTTGACTTCCCTGCTCCATTGGGTCCTACAATGGCCAGAAATTCACCGTATTCCAGAGAGACATCTACCCCGTCCAGAATCCGGAATTCTTTATGTTTATAATTAATCTGGTGCGCCTTGATCATTACAGTGATTTTTTAAATTTAACCAAAATAGCGATAAAAATAGGTCCTCCCATTAAGGCTGTTAAAATTCCGATCGGCAGTTCTGATGGTGCTACAATACTTCTGCTGAAGGTATCTGCCGTCAATAACAAAATACTTCCACACATTGCTGATAGTGGCAAAATAAAAGTATAATTGGATTTGAATAACAATCTTAAAATATAAGGTACAATAAGACCTACAAAACCAATGGTTCCTGAGAACGCCACGCAACTACCCACCATTAACGCCACGATAATAATAATCTGCTTTTTCAGTCTTTCCACATTAATTCCCAGATGCTGTGCATCTTTCTCTCCCAGCATCATTGCATTCAAAGCTTTTCCTTTTGGAAGTAAAATAATGTAAGCAATGACCGCAACAATAGCCAGAATGATATTCTTCGTCCATGTAGCGGCTGCCAGACTTCCCAAATTCCAGAAAGTAAGGTCTCTGAGCTGCTCGTCTTTTGAGATATAGATCAAAAATCCGGTTATCGAAAACCCGATAGCCGTTATGGCAACTCCGGTAAGCAACATCATGACTACATTTGTTTTTCCTCCGCTTGTTGAAATTCTGTACACCAGCATCATTGATAAAAAAGAACCGATAAAAGCTGCTATTCCTACCAGTGAAAATTGTACAGCTTCAGGAAGATATTCTTTGAAATGTCCTCCTAAAACAATCGCAATAGCTGCCAGCAAAGTTGCTCCTGATGTAAGTCCTATTAAATCTCCCGTTGCCAGAGGATTCTTGAAAAGTCCCTGAAGACTCGTCCCTGAAACCGACAACATACTTCCTACTAAAATCGCCATGATAATTCTGGCTGCTCTTACGTCCCAAATCACATATTTATCACTGAGTGACAAACCGGAATCTCCTTTTATAAATTGCCACAGTGCCCTGAACGGAGAGTTTTCTCCGAAATCATACACTCCTGTATTAAGTGACAGTACTGCTATAATGGCAAGCAGTACCGCACTTATAATAAGATAAAAGTATAGTTTACTTTGTGCTTTCAATTAAAAGTTTGTTTAATCCTACTGCTGCTTCTCCTACTCTTGGTCCAAAACCTGATACTAAACCTCCGTCCATTGCAATGATTTTCTTGTTCTTACCTGCATTGGTCTGAGATACTCCCGGCATTTTTAGCGCTCCTTCGTTTCCTCCTGCTCCCTGTAAACCAGTTTCGAAGAAGAATAATACATCAGGATTAGCTTTTACAACGGCTTCCGGTGTCAATGGTTTGAAATCTTCAAAATCAGTCACTGCATTTTCTCCTCCTGCAAGGGTAATTAATGAAGCCATTGGGGTATTTTTACCGCTTACCATCAGCATGTTTCCTCTGGCATAGATGAACAATACTTTTGGTTTTTTAGCAATAGGTTGTACCTGTTTCAGATCAGCATCAATTTTATCATTTAATTTCTGATAATCTGTATTTCCAACAGCTTTTGCTACCTGTTCGATCAGTTTTTTAGTTCCTTCAACAGTATATTCCTGTTTGAAAACTTCAGTTTTGATCCCGGAAGATTTGATTTTACCCATTAATTCCGGGTTGATATCTTTATCAGAAGCAAGGATCAAAGTAGGGTTTACAGCCATGATCGGCTCAATCGTTATTGATCTCATATGTCCTAAATCTTTAGCGGTAGCTTTTAAAGAGGCAGGATAAGTACTGGTAACATCTGTTGCAACGATTTCTTTTTCGTGGCCTAAAGCAGCTACGATTTCAGTAATTCCTCCATTTAGTGTGACTATTTTATTGTTGGTTTTTGGTGCTTCAGAAGTAGCTTCTGTAGTATTTTCTTTTGCTCCTGTTTCTGCTTTTTTGCAAGAATATACTGCTACAAGAACAGAAGCTGCTAGGATGAATTTTTTCATGATATACTATTATTTGATTATTTATAAAGGTTCGAATTCAAAATTGGTGTATCCTCTTTCTCCTTTTGTATTTTTCATGGTATTGAATCTCAGCTTGAAATAAAAACCTTCAGCATCTTTCAATACAAAGAAACGGTCTGCATACACGAAAGGGACAGGATTGGATGCTGTACCGGTAGTGGTTCTCCATTTATCACCAATCGCTCTCTGGTCATTGAAAACAAATTTTGCAGGTTCTACATCTTTCAGTTTAAATGCATTGTAAGCAGCATCAAGACTTCCTGTAACCGTTACCTGATAAGCTCCTACTCCATTAAGGGTATTCGTTGCTACAAAATCAGCATAAAAATAACTTCCTGCACTGGTTGTAGGTCCCATGAATACTTCATTGGTAAATGTTGTGAAGACAAGATCCCATTTTTTCTTCTTAGGCTGAATTTTTACAGGAGTTCCTGTTTTCAGGTTGAAGAATGAGAAGTTGTATTCTGTATCTTTGGTAATGATATATTCTTTGATATCCGTTCCTGTAGCATTCACATCGGCATAACGGATTTTGTAACCATTCTGTGCTCTCAGGATCTGAATTTTTTTCCATCCTCTCGGATCACCGGACAATGAAACGGAACCAGCGCCAATATTGGCAGAAGAAGGTATTTCTCTTCCAAGATTGATCAGATAAACGGGATTATCAGCATCATTTTCTTTGATGGCATCAATTCCTGAAGTCTGATTTAAGAAGTCTCCGTTCGGATTGTCAACATATTTCATGTTGGCAGCATCAAATGTTCCTACCTGAGCAATGTCTTTTAAACTTGAAATATCAGTTTCCTTTACTTTACTGATGTCTGAAGCGTTGGGTATTTTGATCACTGTCATCGCAAGAGATCCGTTCATAATTACTCTGTAGGCATCACCACTGTAAAAACCAAGGTCCCAGTCTGTTCTGCTGTTGACCGCAGGATTAGTATAATCACTTAAATCGATCCAAACCTGATTAGGTTCTGTAGGACCGCCAACTTGCACACTTACTTCAGATCCTGTCATAGGAGGAACCGGAACCGGATCTTCGTCTGCAGATAAACAAGACTGTGTGGCAGCCATGATAGAAAGAACAGATAATATTTTTAGATACTTCATAATAGTAACTTTATTATTTAAAATTGAAACATTAATCGGGCAAAATAGCTTCTGCCATAGAATAAATTAACAAACCCATTCGCTGCAGTATGGGCTGAACCTGCCACTGCTGTAGAGTTTAATCTTGTTACATCGAATATATTTTTCACCCCTGCGGAAATTTCAAAATGTTTGTTCCAGAAAGGCTGGCTCACAATGAAATCCATCATATGAAAGCTATCTACTTTTCCAAGACGGAAGTCGCTTGCTCCATCGGATACATAAATTCTGTCCGGACCTGTGAACTTGTAATAAAGGGCAAAATTGGTATCGGTACTTTTCAGTTTGTAGGTTGCTGAAGCGCCTGCCTGTACCAAATACTGGAAGTCTGTAGGGGAAGAAGATTTTAAATCCATCATCGATACTGATGTTCCGCTTACAGATCCTCTTAAAGACAAAGCAAACTGATCTTTTCTGAAATCTACATTAGCTGTAACCAATAGATTTTTAAATTTATTAATGTTCATGTATTTGTAGGTGGAAGGCTCCTTTATCATCACCAACTCAATCCTGTCACGCACATCCAGGTATAATGCATCTACTCCATAAGCGATCTTCCAGCCACTATCTACTGCAAAATTCTGGTTCCAGAAAAGGCCTGCTGAGAATCCTTTTTCAGGATTCAAATCAGGGTTCCCTTGTACATCATGATTGATGTTTACAAAATAGGTGTACAGTTCTTCATATTTAGGATAACGGTTGGCTGATCCTACCACTGCTCTAAGGTTTGAATTCTCAGAAGTTTTATATCTTGAGGATAAAGAGTAATTGTATTGATTACTGAAGTTCTCACTAAGAGATAATCTTACTCCCGGTCTCAGAGAGAATTTGTCGGAAACATTCCATTCAGCAGAAAGGAAATTGGAATAGGTAAATATCTTTCTCTTTACCGCTTCACCAAAGAAATCACCTGCAATAAGTGCAGCATATCCGTTGGTATAATCTAACTCATATCCTAACTGAAAGTCAAAAGCTTTACTATCCAGGAAGTTGCTGAACATCCCTCTTGAGTAGATAACGTCTGTTTTATAATAGGATTTTTCGTCCTGACGGCTTTTTATGGTTCTGTTGGGAATATCGTAAACGTAGTCGTAATATTTTCTGTCCTGGTTCTGATAGGAGAAATCTCCCATGTATCGGATATGACCCAGGTTGGTTTGAATATTGAATTGGTGAACCCAACGGTCTGTATTGTATCTTTTGTCTCTGCTTTCGTAGGCAACTCCACCTAATCCGTCATTAAGAGGATTTCTGTTGACCTCCGGATTGTAGAAGTTGAATTTTTCATTCAGATAAGACAGTTTGTAGAAGAATGTAGTTTTGTTTTTGGTATATCTTAACAAAGCAGAAGCATCGTACTGATCTTTCGGATTCCATTCATACCCTCTTTGGTTATCCTGTCCAAAATACTTGTAGCCTTTACTTTCTCCTTCATATCCCATAAACTGGTTATGGTTGAAATTGATGCTTGCAAACCATTCGTTATTGATATTATAATCTACATTCAGATTCTGAATATGTCTGCCGTTTCCTCTTTTCTTAAGATCGTAATTGTCTCTCACTGTTTCTTCCTGCAATGAGCCTCTTACACTGATCTTTTTGGTACTGGATTTCTTGGTAATAATGTTGATGACTCCGGCAACAGCACCGTTTCCGTACTCAACTCCCATACTTCCTTTTACAATTTCGATTCTTTCGATATTGCTCAAAGCAATTTTAGTAAGGTCAATATTACTTCCCAGTCCTGTATCCCCTACTACCGGAATATTGTCTATAAGGATTTTTACATAATCACCATTAAGTCCCATGATCTTGGCTGTAGAATTTCCTGAACGGGAATCCGGGGTAATCTGTATATTAAGACTTTGATTTAAAACCTCGGCAACATTGGTAGCGGCCATATTTTTAATCTGCTCTGCATCAATAACATCAACCTTATAGATAGATTTGTTAATGGACTGTTGCATGTACTGTCCTGTAATAACAACTTCTTCAATTTTCTTTTGATTAAGAGAATCCTTTTCTTGTGCATTTACCCATAAGGCCACGGATAATGATAGAACGGAAAGCACTTTCTTCTTCATAAGGGTACAAATTTTCGACAAATATAAAACTTTATTTAGACTCATTAAAAATAATTGTATATTTTTGTGGAATAATTCTAAATAAAAATAATCTCATGAAATTAAAATTACTTTTAGGAGCTCTGATGTTTACAGCCTTAACGGCGAATGCTCAGGTGTCTAACATCAATGAAAATTTCAACAATTTTACAGCTGGGAACACTACTTTCCCTCAGTTTGGATGGTCTGCCATCGTTGCACCGATAACAGGTGAGTTTCCTCCTGTACCTCCAAGAATGATTGTAGCAGGAGATTCCAACAGATTCGTTCAGTCGTATGCAGGAAACAATGCAACAGGTTCTTCTTATCTGATTACTCCACAGATTGAAACTCCAACAGGAAATAAAACTTTGACTTTTGACACTACATTAGTATCTCCATCTCCTGGTCCGGGAAGCATTCAGATAGGAGTAGCATCCAACCCTGCAGATATGTCAACTTTCGTTCCTGTAGGAAGCCCCATTAATGTATCGGTTATTGGTACAGTTCAGAATATCAGTGTTAATATTCCGGCATCCACAGGTTCATACATCGTATTTAAATTCACGCCTACAGCTACTCACGTAGCGATTCAGATAGATAATGTAGTGTACAACACGACTGCTTCTTTAGGCGTATCAGACAACAATAAATCAACAGAAAATTTCAGATTTGCCCTAAATTCTGATCAGTCTGCAATAGAATTCATTGTCAAAAAAGATCCTAAAAATATTCAGATCTATTCTCCAGCAGGACAAAAAGCAGCGGAAGGAAAACTGAACGGACAAAGATTTGATATCAGCACACTTCAAACAGGAGTATATTATATGAATATTGAAACTGCAGAAGGAAAATTGATCCAATCAAAATTCATCAAAAAATAAGGTTTATTAGACTATTATTTGCCTTTTTAAAGCCGGCGGGATCATTCCTTCCGGCTTTTTCTATGCCCAATTTTCTCTGTATATCATGAGGATTAACATAAAAACACGATAAAAATCATGTTTTTATTTAGACTGATTAAAAATAATTATATATTTTTGTGGAATCATTCTAAATAAGGATTTAAAAAATAAATTATGAAAACAAAACTATTATTGGCTTCAGTACTGGCATTGTCTGTTCAGCAGACTGTTTTGGCGCAGACTGACGCGTTGGGATACTCACAGGTAAATATGACAATGGGGAGCGGATACCAAAACCGTGTGTTTGTAGATCTTGCAGATGGTAATATGGTTTCTCAGCCTGCCAATACTTGGGATATTGCTTTCTATAGAAACTCTAATTACGCCTTTGGATCAAGAGTGAATGATGCAAAGGATATTGAAGTATTCACGGCTTCTACCAACTTAGCAGACTGGGACAACATCAGCATCAGCAATGAAGCTTCATGGGGAGAACCTCTTTATAACCCGGATCAGACCACTGACTGGAGTCAGGGAGCTTTCGAACAGGGACCTGTGACCTCTCCAAATCCTAATATTCCTTCAACAGGATGGGGAGTTTACAATCCGGTCAATCACCATATTCAGGGGAAAGCTATTTTTGTTTTAAAATATGCTTCAGGAACTTATATCAAGTTTGCCATTGAAGATGCTTTTGCAGGGTATACTTTCAGATATTCAAAATGGAACGGTACATCATGGGGAGCTACGGAAACAAGAACTCTGGCTAACGGTACGGATGATTCTTATTTCAACTATTTCTCTTTTGATAGCGGAGCAAAAGTTCCAAGTCTGGAGCCTTCCAGAACAGCATGGGATTTTGTATTCACAAAATATTATACATTCTATATGGGCGTGCAGATGTATCCACTTTCCGGTGCCATCCAGAGTCCAAACGTAAAAGTAGCAATGGTACAGCCTGAAACACAGCAAACAGCAGCCAATTCTATTCCTGCCAGTACAAGTTTCTCTTCAGCGATTACTACTGTAGGACATTCATGGAAAGGAATCGGGACTGTAAAAAGTGATGTTGTATACTACGTTAAAAAAGGAAACGATTATTACAGAATGTATTTCACTACCAATGGTGGGGCTAGTACAGGAAATATGTATTTCAAATACAAAAAGATCACGGAAACGTTAGGAATTACTGAAGTTGGAAAAAAGGCATCTTTCGGTATTTATCCTAACCCAACTACCGCGGATAAAAAAGTAACTGTTCTTTTTGATGTTAAAGAAAAAGCAGTTAACAAAGGGAATGTAGAAGTTTATGATCTTACCGGGAAAAAGGTATATTCAGATGAACTCACGAACCAGGCAGGATTCTACAAGCAGGACCTGAACCTTTCTACCCTTCCATCAGGAAATTATCTTGTAAAAATTACTTACGGTGGCCATTCGGAGACGAAAAAGCTTATCGTGAAATAAATTATTTTATTTTAATACTTTCTATTTTTTCTAATAAAAAGGGCGGTTTCAGAATATTGAAACCGCCTTTTATTTTTTGATGAAATTGAGAAAACATTAATTTTTAAATCTCAATATTAATATATTTTAAATCCTTTATAGACCTCTGCTGAGCTTTCCATGATTTTGGAAGCATCTTTACGGAAATCTAAAAGGTGATCCTGACCATTATGTCTGTTGTGGTGTTCCACACTTTCCCAAAGTTCGATCAGGAAGAAAGTTCCTTTATTGTCTTTATCTTCGATAAGATCATACTGCAGACAGCCTTCTTCTTTTCTTGTTTCTTTCACCAAATTCTGAAACAGCTCTACGGCATCCATCAGATAATTTTCATTAAACTTAAAAAGTGCAATGATATGTAAATTCATGTTCTATTATTTAATGGTGTAAAAGTAAAATATTTTCAAAACCGAATATCTTTTTATTCCTTTTATTTTTCCACACCAGACAATATTTTTAATTAAAAACTGATTTATAAATAGTTATAGAACTCATCACAATCACCAATGTTCCGATAATCACAAACATTTTCTTCACAGGAAGCTTAGCAGTAAGCATGGCAGAAAAAGGAGCGGTAATAATTCCACCGATCAAAAGTCCGAGAATGATATTCCAATGCTGGATTCCCAGGGTAAAGAAAAAGGTAATGGCAGCGGTTAGCGTAAGAATAAACTTGGCTACAGTAGAGCTTCCTACGGCAAATCGTGGGGTGAATGCATTTTTAATCAATGTTCCGGTTACCAAAGGTCCCCAACCTCCACCAGCAAAAGAATCTATAAAGCCTCCTATCACGCCAAGTCTGGTCAGATTGGTTTTTCTTTTCAATGCTTTGCTTTGTTTTTCTTTAAATGCATTTGATAGAATCTGGAATCCGAGATATAAAGTGTAGAAAGCGATGAGCGTTTTCGTTACTTTCGCATAATATTCTCCCAGGTAAGTAAGACTAACAGCTCCGATAATGGCTCCGATCACAGCGGGAATAGCGAGCTTTTTCACCAGACTTTTGCTTACATTTTTCAATTTAATGTGGCTGAGGCTTCCCGCAGCAGTGGTGAAACTTTCTGCAGAATGAATACTTGCGCTTACAATATGCGGTGGAATATTGAGCAACATAAGGGTTGTGGTACAAATAACTCCATACCCCATTCCCATGGAACCTGCAACAATTTCTGCAAAAACACCTACCATAAGCATCCAGTAAAAAATATAATTATCTTTTGCCAGAATGGTCTGCAGCTCTTCCAGATATCCCAGTTCATACATGGAAAAAACAGCAATGGATATAATAGCAGCTGTTACCAAAAGGACATTCAGCCTTACCTGAATTTTTCTTGAAATCACCATATCACAACCGTTTTAGTCCATACTCCTTCATCATCAACATCATTGACAATTGCGACATTTAAAGTTGGGGCATTCTCTGTAGTTCTGTGCGAGGAAATTTTTCCGGATATAATACATGCAGCTACTGAATGCAGTGCGGTAATAGAGGGCGAAGGCTTTTGTAATTGGTTTACCTCTTCTTTTGAAATCATAGTTTATTCATTTGAAGTAGTGCAAATATCTGATAAAATATTTATCCTACAAAACAAGTAGACTATTAATTCAAAAAAAAGGATCAGGTTAATCAACCAGATCCATTAAAGTTTTACTTTCCAGAATGTTCAGGGAAGCATCCCGAACCTCTATCAACACATCATGAAGTCCGCAGTGATCTTCATTGCAGTCATCACATTTTTCATAAAAATTGAGACTTACGCAGGGAAGCATTGCAATAGGACCATTCACAAGACGAATGATCTTCGCCAGTTTCACATTTTCCGGATTTTCTTTTAAAAAGTATCCTCCACCCTTTCCTTTTTTACTGTCGAGGATTTCCGCTTTTTTCAGTTCAAGAAGGATGTTTTCCAAAAACTTTAAAGGAATCTTTTTATGTTCCGCAATTTCAGAAATAAGAATCGGGCCCTCATTTCTTTTTTCTACAAGATATGAAAGCGCCTTAAACGCATATTGAGATTTTTTTGAAAGCATTAGAGCAAAAATACGAAAATTGTTTAATATTTGAAAAAGACGCGAAAACAGGAATCATAAAAGAATAAAAAGGTACGTTTTTCTATCCGTAATTTTACGGTTTTAGGTACCACACTTTTGCCTTTCTCCTATTAAATCATTATGTTTGCCATATGTTCAGTAAACAAGAAGCACAGCAACTAAAAAAGGAATTTTGGACAGCTTTTGGAAGATCATTTCCCAGAAAATGGATTCTTTATGACACCAAAATCAAGGACATGGCATTTAAATTTTCTGCCGACAACAAAAAAGCAGAAGTTTCTCTTGATATCGAAATGAAAGATGAAATCTTCCGAAATGCTTACTACGAGAAGATCTGGTCTCTGGAAGATATTTTAAAAGATTTTATTGGAGATTTTCACAAAGAAGAACATTTTTCCCTGGAAAATGGCAAGATAATCAGCAGGATATGGGTTGAAAAACATAATATTTCCATTTTTAACAAAAATACCTGGCAAGAAATTTTTGAATTTTTTGTGGATAAAATGGACGGTTTCGAACGGTTTTACTACGAATATGAGGATTTTATAAAGGATATATAGAATACTTACGAAATAAATACCATATTACACTTGAGATTAAGATAAAAAAGAAAACTTATCTTTGCGACACCACTTAAACTAATAGATGAAACTAAACTAACATGATTAAAAATGAGAAAAGTGTACAAAAACATTTTTGGAGAGATTATTTCCAAAAGTAATGCTGTGAAGCTGAGCGAATATCATCTGTATTATTATGAGGAAGGTTCCGATTTCCTGAAAGAAATTGAATTTATTAACGAAGACAGTGTTTATAACATCAATTATTTTTTAAGTGACGAAGAAGACGAAACTCAGGTAGTCAATTATCTTAAAGAAAAGTCTGACTTTTTTGATATTGAAAAAAAAGAAACAACCGACGGCTTTATTATTTCTACCAATAAATTGTATTCCTTATCCGTAGATGAACTGCCTTTAATTTCTAAAACTGTTTTCAAAACGGAAGATCCTGAAAATTTCATCTGTTCACAGGTTATCGATAACGAAACCCATCA
>CBFQYI010000015.1:0-21623 GCA_965720825.1 uncultured Chryseobacterium sp.
AGGAAGATAGAAATCAGGAACATCCGCATGGAATGGTCCTTCCGGAAGATTTTCGTATGCTTGTTTGATAATTTTAAGGGATTCCCAGATTTCTTGTTGACGCACCATGAAACGGTCGTAAGTATCTCCTGAAGTTCCTACAGGAATAATGAAGTCGAAATCTTCATAAGAAGAATAAGGCTGTGCAACTCTTACATCATAATCTACTCCTGCTGCACGTAAGTTTGGACCTGTGAAACCGTAGCTTAATGCTCTTTCGGCAGAAATAGCTCCTGTACCGATGGTTCTGTCCATGAAAATTCTGTTTCTTTCCAATAGGGTACAGAATTCTTTGAATCTTGGTGGGAAAGTTTTCAGGAAATCTTTCAGCAACTCATGAAACTTAGGAGTGAAATCTCTTTCAAAACCTCCGATTCTTCCCATATTGGTTGTCATTCTGGCTCCGCAGATCTGCTCATACATATCATAAATACGTTCTCTTTCGATGAACATATAAGTAAGACCTGTAATCGCTCCTGAGTCCATTCCGGTTACCCCGTTACAGATCAGGTGGTCACCGATTCTGGCTAGCTCCATCAGGATCACACGCATATAGTCTACACGTTTTGGAACTTCCACGCCAATCAGCTTCTCTACTGTCATGTGCCAACCTAAGTTATTGATGGGTGCAGAACAGTAATTCATACGGTCTGTAAGGGTAGTGATCTGAGAATAGTTTCTTCTTTCAGAAATTTTCTCAAATGCTCTGTGGATATATCCTACTGTTTGCTCTGCGTGAAGGATTCTTTCTCCGTCCATCGTTAAGATATTCTGGAAAATCCCGTGAGTAGCAGGGTGGGTAGGTCCCAGATTCAGGGTATATAATTGTCCGTCAATCTGTTCCTTACTTTCGTACTGGTTTAGTATATTAGATAATGAGTTATCTTTCATAATGATTGCTTTTAGCTATTTGCTTCTGGCTATTGGCTAGATGCCATTGGCCATTCGCTTTTTTATCTTCCGAACATGCTATCGTTCTTGTCGGTTCTTGTACCGTCTTCAAGGCGATATTCCTTCAACATTGGGTGGTATCCCAGGTCTTCCATATTCAGAATAGGTCTCAGATCCGGGTGTCCTTTAAATTTAATCCCATAAAAATCATACGTTTCTCTTTCCATCCAGTTGGCTCCCACGTAAAGATCTACAAGAGAGTCTACTTCAATATTTTCTCTGGACATGAAGATCTTCAGACGTAATCTGAAATTCGCCATCATATTATGCAAATGGTAGACAACACCAATTTCCTTTTCAGGGAATTCAGGATAATGAATACCGCAGATATCCGTAAGGAAATTAAATTCCAGAGATGAATCTTTCAGATAGTGAATGATCTTCTTGATATCTTCTTTCTTCACTTCAATGGTCAGCATTCCATAAGGTTCTGAGCTTGAAATGACAGATTCCGGAAATTCTCTTGTGATGGCTTCTAATACAAATTCGTTTGTCATTTCCGTTTAGTTGCTTATGTTGTAAGAATCTAATAATTTCTGATATTCAGGCATATCTCTTCTTCTGATGCTTTCACTTTCCGCAAGAGCCTGTACCTGCATTACGCCTTCAATGATCTGTTCAGGTCTTGGAGGACATCCAGGAACGTAAACGTCTACCGGAATAATTTTATCAATTCCCTGAAGTACAGAATACGTATCAAAAATACCACCGCTGGAAGCACAAGCTCCAACTGCTACCACCCATTTCGGCTCAGCCATCTGAGTGTACACTTCTTTCAGGACTGGTCCTAATTTCTTTGATATAGTTCCGCAAACCATCAGCATATCTGCTTGTCTTGGAGAGAAAGAGTTTCTTTCCATACCAAATCTTGAAGCATCATAAGTCGGGTTCAGGGTAGCCATAAACTCGATACCACAACAAGAGGTTGCAAAGGGTAACGGCCAAAGTGAAAACTTTCTTGCCATCCCGATTACACTGCTCAGTTTTGTTGCGAAAAACCCTTCTCCTTCATAGCCTTCGGGAGCAGGTGCATCTGTTTTTATTACTGGTTTTTTATCTGACATTTTCTTTTGTTGATATTTAAAGATTAAAACGTTTATAAAATTTAATCATCTCTGTTTTTCAATGATTAAATTATTCAATCTTTTAATGTTAAAATTTATTTATCCCAATCCAGCGCACCTCGTTTCCAGACATAGAAAAACGCTACGAAGAAGATCGCAACGAATGTAAGCACGGCAAGGAAACCTTCCATACCGAATTCTCTGAAATTGACAGCGTAAGGATAAAAGAATACGATTTCAATATCGAATAGTACGAACAATACCGCAGTCAGGAAGTACTTGATAGAAAACGGTGTTCTTGCATTTCCTTCTACAGGAACCCCACATTCCCAGCTTTGGTTTTTTACAGAGTTTCCTTTTTTCTGCTGTGGGCCTAAGAAATGTGCTCCAAGCAAAGAAACAGCTACAAATCCTACTGCTACACCAGCCTGGATAAGGATTGGAATATAACTTTCAGGTAAATTCATTTTTGCATTATTATCTCAATTTGCAAATTTAGCGAATAAACAAGAAAGCATGAAATTTATCAGCTTAAAAGTCGGATTAAAATGAGCTAAATCGGTAATTTAGAATCAATAAAAATTAGCTTTTTGTGATTATTTTTTTGTGGTTTTTTTTCCCTTTTTTTGTAGTAACTCTGGAAAAATTATATTCCATCATATACATTGCGGATATTTTGAATTTATTTATTGGGGAATACAAGCAAGCGATTAAAGCCCCTATTGGGCTATGTTTATCACTTATTTTTTCATTTTTTTCAAAAGAGTGTAAGCCATAAAGGAAATATATCCAAAAAGAATACTGGCAAAAAGAATATTAATTACGGTATTGGTTTTGTCATCGGGTGACTGAAAAAAGATGTTATAACCGATAAATCCGGCAATTAAAATGGCAAATATGATAAGCTGTGGTTTCATAAAGTTTAAAGTTTGGGTGGTGAGTTTACGTTATACAAAATGCTGTATCAATTATTTGAGTTCCATTGAATACGTTCTCCTTCTTTTATGGTTCACCGGATTGTAATCCTGCCACAACAGCTGAATACTTTTGTTTTCTTCCAGTTCCGGGTTGGTTTCAAGGTATTTAACACCTTTCTTTCTGAATATATCCCAGATTTCTTTGAAAATAATGGAAGTTACTCCTCTTCTCTGATAATCCGGATGAATTCCGATCAGGTAGAAGTTCGCTCTGTCATTTTTCTTTCCTGCCTGTAAGAAATGCCACCAGCCAAAAGGAAGCAGTTTTCCACCGGACTTCTGCAGGGCTTTGGAATAAGAAGGCATTGTAATAGCGAAAGAGACAAGATGGTTGTGTTCATCTGCAATACAAACAATAAAGTCTTTATCAATCAGTTTGAAATATTTCTCTTTGTAGGTTTTACGCTGTTCGTCCGAAATTGGAGTGTAAGTAGAAAGGTGTTTGTAAGTTTCATCCAAAAGATCAAACATAGGATCTACATACTGAATAATCTCTTCTTTTGTTTTGAATTTTAAAACCTTCAGTTTGTATTTTTCAGAAATAAGCTGATTAAATTTATGAATTTTATCCGGTAATATTTCAGGGAAGATAATTTCAAACTCTACCCATTCTTTTTCTTTGCTTAATCCCAGGTTTTCAAGATGTGTTGGATAGTACTCGTGGTTGTAAATTCCAATCATTGTTGCCAGCTGATCAAAACCTTTTACCAGCATTCCTGCTTTATCAAGATTGGTGAAGCCCATAGGCCCTTCAATTTTTTCAATATTTTTTTCTTTGGCATAATCAACTGCTTTTTGAATTAATGCCTTCGAAACTTCAGCATCATCAATAAAGTCGATCCATCCAAAACGTACTTTTTTAATTCCTAATTCTCTCTCTTCTTTATGATTGATAAGAACCGCAATTCTTCCTACGATCTTATCATTCTTATAGGCCAGATACTGTTTTGCCTCCGAATATTGAAGTGCAGGATTTTCATCTGCATTCCAAATGTTGATTTCGTCATTGATAAAGGACGGAACATAGTAGGGATTGTTTTTATACAAATCCATTGGAAACCTTACGAATTGCTTGAGCTGACCCGCTGTTTTTACTTCAATAATTGAAACTGTAGACATGTTTTTAGAGAGGAATTAAAGGACAAATATAAATAATAATATCTTATACTTTGGCACAGTTTTTATATGATTATGGGTAAAATTAAACACAAAATTTATATAAAATGGTGGGTTATTATATCATTATTGGTATTTCAATGTTGGTGAGCTGGTGGGTTTCGTCCAGATTGAAATCGAAATTTGAATATTATTCCAATGTACACCTTCGAAATGGCCTTTCGGGGAAAGAAGTAGCGGAAAAGATGTTGAGAGACAACGGGATAAATGATGTTCAGGTAATATCAGTACCCGGACAGTTGACGGACCACTATAATCCGGCAGATAAAACAGTAAACCTTTCTGAAGGTGTTTATATGCAGAGAAATGCAGCGGCAGCGGCAGTAGCGGCTCATGAATGCGGACATGCAGTACAGCATGCAGTAGGATATTCTATGTTGAATTTACGTTCAAAACTGGTTCCTATTGTTAATATAAGTTCCAATCTGATGCAGTTTGTCCTTATTGCGGGTATCGCGGTAATGGCTGCGTCCAGAACAATTGAGAATCCAAATGGAAATACAACTGTGCTGGCAATCGGAGTTGCAATGTTTGCGATGACTACACTTTTTGCTTTTGTAACACTTCCCGTGGAATACGATGCAAGTAACAGAGCGATGAAGTGGCTTAAAGATACGGGAACGGTAACTGCAGAAGAATTTGTTGGAGTACAGGACAGTCTGAAATGGGCTGCAAGAACTTATGTGGTAGCTGCATTAGGTTCTCTGGCACAACTTCTTTACTGGGGATCTTTGCTCCTTGGTGGAAGAAGGGATTAATCATTAAATTCAAATGAAACATATTGCATCTCAGAAAGCTTTTCTGAGATGCTTTCTTTTTGTGCCAGTTTCAATGATGCGGTAAGAATACAGTTTTCATTGGCATCGAAATTTAATACTTTAGCATCAAATTTAGAAAGCAAGGTAAATATAGTATTCTGCTGATTAAAATTAAACTGGATATCAACTTCTGTTTCTAATTCTCTGGTGATAATATTGGCTTCCTCCAATGTAATCTTTGCAGATTCTTTATACGTTTTTACAAGTCCGGAAACTCCCAGTTTGGTTCCTCCATAATAACGGACTACAATCACGAGTACATTCGTGATTTCATTAGCTAGTAATTGATTGTAAATAGGTAACCCTGCACTTCCGGAAGGTTCTCCATCATCATTGGCGCGATAGTTTTCCCCATTTAATCCCATTCTGAAAGCATAGCAGTGATGGGTAGCTTTCGGATGTTCTTCTCTTATTTTTTCCAGCGCACTCTTTAGTTCTTTTTCATTGGTTACCGGGTAAGCAAATCCGATAAATTTGCTTCCTTTTTCCTTTAAAAGAGTATTTTCTATAGGCTTTTCTATGGTTTTGTATTCAAACGTCATTAGGGTTCCTGCTTTGTTTATGCAAAAATATTAAATGCTTTACTATTCTGCACCATGATCATAAATTAAGCCGTCAAATTTTGACGGCTCATGTATTCTTTTTAATATTAAATTAGTTCTTACATCACTTCCCCGCAAAGGTCCATAGGAATCAGGCACATATAGCTTGTTGGGCCGCAAAAATCCTCAGGACATCTATCTCTGCATCTTGTAGGTTCTCCATTTGGGAGCGTACATGTTACAAAAGCTCCTCCTTGAATTGACTTTAAACCGATTCTTGATACTTTTTTCAAATTTTTCATGATATTAGGTTTTTGTTTTACATTAAAATTTAGCAAGGGAATGTTCCATCAGCCCAGGGTGGTGGACAACTCATGCTGGAAGGTGTTGCGCAGCAATGCTGTAATGAAGGTGGATAGAATGAACAGCACTCGGGCGCAATTCCTCCCTGAACTGTTTTCAGCTCTTGTCTTGAAACTTTCTTTACATTTTTCATAGTAATTTTAATTTTGTAAAACTAATGTAAAGAAATTATTTCATTTAACGGTGATAAAAAGTGTTATTTTGCTTTAAAAAATAAAACTGTATTATCTCTGAAATTTTCAATTGTAGAAGGAATTTGACCGAATTTCGGGGCTTTTGTCCCATTTTCTAATATTAAATTCTCATTTTTAATCACAATGGCTTCGTCCCAAAGATTAGCATTGATAAACTGCTGTAGAGTAAAGCTACCGCCTTCAATAATAATAGATTGTATTTGTTCTTTATACAATGCCTCCATAAGTTCCGGCAGAAAATGAGCCTTATTGATCTGAATGAATTGAATGTGTCCTTCAGTACCTTCTTTCACAGAATTTAAAACCAATGTTCTTGCTTTATTATTGTAAATATTGAAGCTGGAAGGAACTTTTAAATCAAAATCAATCAGAATTCTGACAGGATTTATACCTTCAGCATTTCTGACGGTAAGACTTGGGTTGTCATTCAAAGAGGTTTGAGTTCCTACTAAAATAGCATGCTCATCAGCTCTTAACTGATGAACAAACTGGTTCACTAATGTATTGGAAATGGCTGTGGGCTTAAAATCCTTATCCAAAAATCCATCACCGGATTCTGCCCATTTTAAAATGATATAGGGTCTTTTCTTTTCATGATACATAAAAAATCTTTTGTTAAGTTCAATGCATTCTTTTTCAAGAATTCCTGAAATTGCTTCAATTCCTGCATCCTGAATGATTTTCTTTCCCTTGCCATTCACTTTATCATGGGAATCCATAGCACCAATCACCACTTTTTTAAAACCTAATTCTTTAATTTTTAAAGCGCAAGGCGGGGTTTTTCCATAATGTGCACAGGGTTCCAGTGATACATAAATGGTAGATTCCGGAATAAGATCTTTATTCTTAACGGAATTGATGGCATTGATCTCTGCATGGTTTTCTCCTGCTTTATGATGGTATCCTTCACCAATGATCTCTCCGTTGTGTACGATTACACTTCCAACAAGAGGGTTAGGGTAGGTGTTGCCGAGGGCTTTTTGAGCCAGCTCGATACATCTCTTAATATAAAATTCGTCGTTGTTCATAGGTGTAAAAAGAAAAAGCGAAGACAAATTGCTTTGCTCCGCCTTTATTTATTTTGTTATGTATTAATCTCCGCTGATAATGCTGTGAAGATTTTGTTTTAACGTTTCCAGATGAGCTTTTTTCTCATCAATCGTGTTGTAAGTGTCTTTTAAAAGAGGATTTTCTCTGGACGGTTTGTTGAAGAAAGAAAGGTTGTTTTCCAGTTTAACGATTTCTGCCTCAAGATCAGAGATTTGATTTTTGATCTTTCTTGCTTTTTCAGTAAGTTGTTTTTCAGATAAACCTTCCTCTTTCAGTTCAAGTTCGTTGATCTTGTTTATTTTCAACTTCTCTCTCAATGTTTTGTTGAATTCAGAGTTGATTGAAATTTTATCTCTAGGAACTTTTCCTATGTTATTCCATGAAGTTTTGATCTGCTCGATTTTTTCGATGCTGCCTTCTTCATTGGAAACCTCTTTCAATTCATCAAGAAGAGTTTTTTTGTTCTTATAGTTCTCCTTCCAGTTGTCGGTAGATGTATTGCTCTTCTCTCTGTAATTGTTGAAGAATGCATTACAAGCGTCACGGAATTCATCCCAGATTTTATTGGTCATGCTCTTGGGAACGTGGCCTATCTTTTTCCAGTCTTCCTGAAGTTTTTTGAATAACGGAACGGCAATATCCCATTCCTCGTTATTCATATTGTCCTGTGCCGTCTGGATCAGTTTTAATTTTTCTTCAAGATTCGCCTGTTGAGAACCTTTCAACGATTTATAATAGTTGTTTTTCGTTGTATTAAAACCTCTTAGTGTTGTTTTGAAATCATTCCAGTTTTGGTTGGAAAGTTTTCTCGGAACACTTCCAGTCTTCAGGAATTCAGAACGCAGATCTTCCACTCTTTTAATGGCATTCTGCCAATAGTTGTGGTTAGGTGTTTCTGAAGGTTCAGACAATTTCTTGATTTCAGCAATGATTTCATTCTTCTTTTCAAGGTTAATAGTCTGTTCTTTTTCAATAGAAGCAGAAAGTTCAGATTTTCTTTCGTGAATTTTGTTGGAAATTTCTTTGAACTCTTCCCACGTTTTCTCACGGAACTCTTCAGCTACAGGTTCTGCTTCTTCTTTCCATAATTTATGAAGATACTGAAGTTCATTTAAAGCCTTTTGAATTACCGGTTCGTTTTCCAGTTCTTTAGCACGGGCAATGATATGCTCTCTCTTTTCCAGGTTGTGGCTGTATTCCTGTTCCAAAAACTCTTTATTAAGATCCAGCATCTGATAAAACTGATTCAGGTGGTGGAAATAATTGTTGTTAAGAATTTTGAACTCAGATTTTGCAACCTGTCCGGCTTTTGACCAGTCTTCTTTAATCTCACGGATAGATCTGAAAAGATTAATTCCCGGTTCAGAGCTGGTGTATAGATTTTTAAGTCTTTCAATAATACTTTGACGGTGGTCAAGGTTTTTCTTTTGCTCCTCTTCCTGTCCTTTCTGGAAGTCGTCATGTTTTTCTCTGAAGATATTGACCAATGCAGAATACTTCGCCTGAGAAGGGTGTTCATAGCTGAAGCTTTCAGGAGGGTTTCCGGCTTCTACATACTCATGCTTTTTATCTTCCACTTCATCATGGATGTAATGACTTGCTTTTTCCCTCAGTTGGTTGAATCTTTTGAAGTTCTCACCGGCGTTAGGAGTGTTGATGATTTTTTCCATTTCCTTTAAAGCATCGGCAAGGGAGATTTCTTCTTCATGTTCATCCAGGTGTTCTGCATCATCTTCATGTTGGTTTGCATCATGAGAAACTGTGTTTTCTGATGGGTCCTGAGATACTTCGTTAGGATTTTTCTTTTCTTCGTTTTCAGAAAGATTGTTTTCTGTAGTCATAGCAAATCTTTTATGTGAGTGGCGTTAATATCCTTTAAATATAGCTTTAAGGCCAATTAATGTACTAATTTATGTTATTTTTTTTGAAAATTCCAAATTTCCCAAGCTTTTTCTGCTTGCTGTTCAAGCATATAGTATCCATTCACTGTTTTTGCTCCTTTTTCAGAGGCATTGATGATGAATTGAGTATAGTTGGGGTTGTAAATCAGATCAATAACCAGATGATCTGAAGAAAGCCCGTCAAAAGGAAAGTTCAGACAGTCTTTCACATTCGGGAAAGTACCTACAGGCGTACATTGAATGATGATTTTATGTTCTGCAACAATTTCCTTATCAAGATTTTCATAATTGATTTCTGTACTCCTTGAAATAGTTACAGAAGGAATATTGTGTTTGTCCAATGCATATTTGACTGCTTTTGCTGCCCCTCCGTTTCCTAAGATCAATGCTTTATCCTGTGACGGTTTTTTGTGTAAAAGAAGTGTCTTTTCAAAACCGAACGCATCTGTATTGTAGCCGGTTTTTTTGCCATCCTGAATAAGAACGCAATTGACGGCACCTATTTTCTCAGCTTCATCACTTAGTTCATCGAGATAATCGATTATTTTTTCTTTATAAGGGATGGTCACATTGAATCCTAACAGGTCCAGAGAAGCAAAAAGGTTTTCTACTTCATTGATGTCGTTCAGATCAAAAATATCGTAGGAGAAATTCTTCAGCATGAGCTTTTGGAACTTGTTTTCGAAGAATTTTTTAGAAAAAGAATAGGAAATATTTCGTCCTATCAATCCTAATTTTTTATTGGAATCCATACATCAAAAATAAAAAAAAAGACCGGATAAATCCGGCCTTGGTTTGAAATATTTTTTAATAATTAATCTACGATAAATTTAGTAGAGAAATTATCTGTTTTAAGGATATAAGTTCCTTTTACCATACCTTTAAGGTTAATTTTGTTGGAATGTCTGAAAGGATTTGCAATCGTTTCAATTAGTTTTCCAGAAAGATCATAGATCTCAGCTTTTGAAATTTTGCTAAGGTTTTCTCCTTTTACAAATAATTCATTATTTCTTACCGGGTTAGGGTAGATGGTAAATGCTGATTTATCTTTTTGGTTTTCAGCAGTAGCTAACGTAGTTCCGAAACATGTCCAGCTAAGGTCATCCAGAGCAACTCTGTTGGAAGTAGAAGAGTTTGTAAGCTTAATTACAGCATTTCCGCTCACATTGATGTTGTAAATTGTGGTAGTGGTTGCAACATTACTATAAGGAATAGCTCCCACATTTACATCATTCACAAAAACATTGATATTACCTGCGCTTCCAGAAAATTTTAACTGTGTGGTTAAAGTTAAGTTCTGAATTCCACCTGAAAGCGTTGAACTTGTTAAGTTTCCATTTCTGATGGTAATGGCTTTATTGTTGATGGTCTGGTCAACTCTTGAGTCTGTTGCAGTCCAGGAGATTCCGTTGTTGGTCCAGGTTGCTGTAAGATAAGTGTTTGCAGCACCGCTGATCATTTCGAAATTTTCCGTTCCACAGCTTCCTCCTCCGGCAGGTACGTCAAGAGTAGTTTCTGTAGCTGTTGTACTTTGTGGAGAAGAGTTTGCGAAAGCATCTTTAGCAATTACGTAGAATGTGTATTGAGTCAATGGTGATAATCCAGAAACAATAGTAGATGTTGTAGTACCTGAAACTGTAGTTTTTAAATTGCCATTGGCGTAAATCTGGTAAGAAGTTACTCCCACATTATCCGTAGCAGCTGTCCAGCTTAAAGCAATAGAGTTTGAAGTTGGGTTGCTGGCAACAAGGTTGGTTGCTGCTGTAGGGGCTTGGTTATCAACAACCGGTGCTCCCCAGATCTGAGTAACATATTCAGGGTGATCAATGAAAGGGTTTCTGTTTCCCTGGTAAGTATAAGAAGCATTGTTTCTTGCAATTTCTTCCGGAGATACAGGGTCCATTGCATTCCACGCTAAATATTGGTTAAGTGCCCAAGGCTGTAGTCCGGGAAATGCTGTGTTGCCAAGCATATCACCAGTGGTGAAATTATGAAGTTTATCCTCATATCTTGTTACAAAATAAAGAATCATTCTTGCAATATCTCCTTTGAAAGCGTCGATAGGTTCAAATACAGTTCCTCCGTATCCTGCTGATACAGATGTACCAAGTTTTGATCCGTTTTTAGAGGTGAAAGAAGTGTTGCCAACCGTTCCGAAAGGGTAGTTGGATCTCATTCCGTTTACTTTTCCATCGGTAGCTCGGATAAAATGAATATCAGCAACCATAGGAGAAGCACTGTTGAATAAACTTTGAGGAATCACGTGCTCTCTGTTGTAGCAGTCTCCTTCATTAGAATATCCGGCAGATCCGCACTGACTGGTTCCAAGGGTAAAATTATACTGATCCGGTCCATTTGGATTTTCAGAATAAATATCCAGAATAGTTCCGTCATTTTCATAGAAATAATCACGGTCAGTAGTAGCATAGCCTGTCCATAAACCACCATAACCGTGGTCTATGTGTCCATCACTGATAATGATTTGAAGAGCTGTTTTAAGAGCTGCACCTGTTAATCCGTTAGCATTTGTATAATATCCTGCCGGAGCCTGTGCCAAAGCGCTTATAAATGTCACGCTTAAAAGAAAAAAAGATAAAATTTGTTTCATTTTTTAAAATTGGGGCGTAAAGGTACGAAAAAATGAAACCGAAGTATATTAATTGTATGTAATATATAAAGTTGAAATGTTAGCCTTTAGTAATATATTCTTTACTGATTTTTGAAAAGAACCATGAAATAGTAATTCCAAATAAGGAAGCTGTAAGGGCTACGATAAGATAATTTTTACCTACAATTTTTACCGGGAATGGCAGAACCTCATTGGCTCTGAAGAATTCTGTATAAAGCTGGAAGTAGCAAAGTGCTGTTCCAAGAATTAATCCGGTAATTACACCGGAAATAACAATCAGAAGGCCGGTGTAGAAATAGGTCATTCTTAAATGGCTTAAAGGAAAGCCGAGTGATATCAATGATTTTGCCTGCTCTTTTTTATCAAGCTGAAGGATGATAATCGCTCCCGCAAGATTAAAGGTGGTAATAAAGATCACCAATGCAAAGATCAGGTAAATAAAAAGCTTTTCAGTATTGATCATCTTCCAGAAAGCTGCATTTTCTTCTTCCTTGGTTTTGATCTCAATATTTTTCCCAAGTGAAGAAAGCAGATTTTGTTTTACGGTATCTGCATTTTCCGGATTTTTCAGTTTAATAACAATCTGATAAGCCGATTTTTTAGGAAGGGTAAGTAATTCTTCTGTAAGTTCAATAGGAGAAACGATATAATTGTCCAGTTGGTCTTTTCCAGGGAAAACACCTGTTACCAGAATATCTCTTTTATTATAGATGTCTTCTTCCTTACTGATAATCCCTGTTCCAGGTTTGGGCATAAAGACTGTTGCATAATGATTGGAAGAATCTACAGGAATTGAAAGTCTGTTGTCCAGACTGTTTTCCATCAATACCTCATTGGAGTATTTGAAACTTGGGTAAGTTCCGTAGAACACCTCCTTATTGATAGGGTTTACTTTGACATAAGCAGAATCTACACCTCGTAAGTAAGCAATATCACCCTTTCCGTTGAAACTGATGTATACTTTTTCTTCAATAACGCGGGAGAAACTACTGATTTCTTTGTTACTGGTTAAAATTTTACTGACTTTATCCAGATTTTTGATCGTTTTTCCCGAGGTACTTTTTAAAGTAAGATCAGCATGAAGATTGGAAATAAGGTCTTTGTTCAGGTTTTCAAGTCCTGAAAAAACAGAAATAATGACGAACATTGCAGCCACAGCAACCGTCATGGCACCTACGGCCAGCCACGTAATGAACGTAACGGCAGTACTTCCTTTTTTAGCCAAAAGGTATCTGGATGCTATGTAAAATGCAATATTCTTCAAGATCTATAAAACAGGATTGTCGCCTTCGCCTCTTAATTCTCTTTCCAGTCTTTCAACATCATCAAGAGCGGTATCCAGGTAAAAGTTAAGTTGTGGAATAATACGCACCTGCTTTGCCATTTTCTGGCCAATGAAGTTTCTGTATTGAGTTTTGTTTTCTTCAATCTCCTTCATCACAGCGGTACGGAATTCCTGTGGGAAAATGCTTAAATAAATCTTAGCAATTCCCAAGTCAGCAGTTACTTTTACATCTGAAACAGATACCAATATGCTCTGTTTGCTTTCTGCAGCTTGTTTGCGGAAAAGCTCTGCGAAGTCTTCCTGAATGATCTGTGCTACTTTTCTTTGTCTGTTACTTTCCATAATTTCTGCAAATTTAGTACTTTTGTTTGAATTGATACTTTGAAATTCAACTACAGTATCAAATTTACGATTTAATTATATTGATTAGTATTTATGAAACTAGAACATATTGGTATTGCTGTAAAGTCTTTAGGGGTTTCTGATGAACTTTTTGCCAAATTATTAGGAAAAGAATCTTATAAAAAAGAAACAGTAGAAAGGGAAGGGGTTGTAACTTCTTTCTATGAAACGGGAGAAAGTAAAATTGAGCTTTTAGAAGCCAGTAATCCTGAAAGTCCGATCTCTAAATTTATCGATAAAAAGGGAGAAGGTATCCATCATCTGGCATTTGGTGTTGAAAATATCATGGAAGAAGTGAAAAGACTGAAAAAAGAAGGATTTCAGTTTATCTCCGAAGAACCGAAAGAAGGTGCTGATAACAAATTAGTTGTATTCCTTCATCCCAAGTCTACAAACGGAGTGCTGGTAGAACTTTGCCAAGAAAAGCAATAAAAAATTTTGTAGTGAAAGAAATTTTACTATTTTTGCAAACACAAAATTTAACCAAGTTTTGAGGTCCTATAGCTCAGTTGGTTAGAGCACCTGACTCATAATCAGGTGGTCCCTGGTTCGAGCCCAGGTGGGACCACTTTTTAAATCAAGCTTTTACGTAAATTCGTAAAAGCTTTTTTATTTTTCCGACTAACATTTGACGAACGGCTAATCTTTATTATGCTTTATCTTTTTTATATTTTATTTGTATGGAATTGTTAGCATATTTAACAGTTTGGATTTGGGCTATCTCCACTGTTGGAATTTCACTTTATAATTTAGGAAGAGCTTATTTTGAACTAACTCCTGTTGTAATTCATTTCACCTGTAAGGAACAATTTGAATGGTATGATGGCTTAAACCGTAATAGAGCAATTATTATCGTACTTTATTTTTATTGTCATTCTTTATTGCGTTAACGTATGGCGTATCAATAATTAAATATGATGATTGGTTTAATATTCTTTTCAATTTATTTCTTAACATAGTTATACAGATTGGGCTAGTATTAATTATCGAAAATAAAATGCCATATACGATTGTTCAAACCTTCAAGAATTTCTTTAATCAAAGTTTTGATTATTATCCATTATCAAGAATTCAGAAAAAGAAGATAAATGTAGTTGATAAAACTTTTGAAATACTTGATACAATCAAAACAACAGTAACTTCATCACACACAAAAAATTTGAAAATCTCATACAACATTACTCAGTAATTGAAATTCCTTTCGTTCCTAAGAAATCTACTGTAAGTACCAAATATATTATTGAAAAATATAAAATAGATCCAATGTCGATTAATGATGTAGAAGTACTTACAAAAGGTAGGATTCCCAAACAGCCAATTATTTTTACACAAGTGTATTCAGGAAAGATAAACAAAAAAATTATATTCAGATTCTTTCAAGATAATTGTGAATTAATTGATAACAATACTCAAGATTGGAAAGCAGGACAAAATATAATTCTTGAATTTATAAATAAATATAGCACATTTAAAACCTCGCAAAAGGATTATTTGGAACTAAACAAAGGTGATTTCAGTTTAACAGCAGATATTTTGTGAAGATATAAGGATAAATTATAACTATCTTAGTTGTAATACAAGCCCTTTCGTATTTAATAATCGGGAAATCATTGCAATAAAAGTTGCAATGATTTTTTTTGCTGTAAAGAAAAACATTGTAAAAATGTGTTCAATGCTTAGTTTATCTTAGGTTGTATTTTACAAAATTGTACTAGTTTTAGTAAGTGCTGTAAGCATATACTTTTGATAAAAAAGTTTTATGGAACCAACAGAAAAAATTATTTCATTTGAACCAAAATATCACGCATTTTTTGAATCGGCCGAGTTTGAATAGACAAGAAATTTAATTATTGAAAACATATCAGAAACCAAATCGGCTTTAAAAAAGATAACAGCATATAATTCTAATTTTTGGGTTTCTTTTTTTAGTGATATTTTCCATATGCACATCAACAGGACTTTTATTTCCAGCCAAAGATTGTTCGAAATGATCATTTATGATTACTTAATCCGCCACAATAAGATATTCTCTAAACAGTCCTGGATGTTAAATTAAAATATTGAAAACCAATATTTTGAAATAGAGAAATAGCCCTGTAAATTTATAAATCTATATTCTATTTATTAGGAAATCTTATAGTGAACAGATAAATTTGCTTCAGAAAATATAACATAACAGAATCCGAAAAGCTTATTGAGTAGGACAATTCAAGGAACTTTCAAATGATTATTAGTAATGTGTATTTTCCGAATCAATTAAATGTTATGATGTTTATGTTTAGTATGTGTACGGTACAGAATTAAATATAGCTGATCATCAAAAAGCCCAATACCAGAGTGTGTATGGCAAAAACAAATTTTTAATTATGAGAATAAAAAAAATATTATTTAGCATATTAGCTGCTCTTGTTTTAATGATATCAATATTTCTTTATATGAATAAGGATAAATTTGTCTATGTAGGTTCAGTAGATATTATTGAAGTCGATTGCAGCAAAAAACTTCAAATCTTGAGCGAAGTTTTAGAAAGTGACCAAAGGATTAGAAAATCAAATGAATTAATCAAATACGCTAAAGAAGATCATAGGAATCAAGAACTAGTGATTAGTATTATTGAAAAGTGTGGTATGCCAACATTAAAGGAGGTAGGTCAAAAACAAATGGATGCAATCTGGTTGGGACTGCAACATACTACTAAAGAAATCAGAAAAAAGTATTTTCCACGAATAGAGAAAGCGGTTGAAAATGGAGACTTATCTAAACAACAATACGCATTGATGAAAGATAGGATTTTAATGGACGAAGGAAAACCCCAAATATATGGTTCGCAAATAGAAAATGGTAAATTGTATAAATTAGAAAATCCTGAAACTGTGAACGAAAGAAGAAAAAAAATGGGAATGGAACCAATAGAGGATTATTTAAAGAATTTCAATATTCAGTTCAATCCGAATTAACAACACAATATATAATCACGTAGACGACTCCGGTCATAATTATAGTAGTAGATGACTTATCGATACGTTTATGTGTTTCTGGACGAAGTGCGTATAATATGCTTGAATTAATGAAAAGCATGGGTTGCACCTATAGAATACTGCAAAGAAACTTATTATTATGACGCGTATCAATGTGATTTCGTAATAAGTTTAGAAAGGTAAAATTTCTTATAATTTTTCCTTAATACAAAATATTTGCATTAATATATTTTACATTATTATAAATCATATAATAGGGAATGCTCTGCCCCCTTTAAGTGCAGAGTTAATATTTAATCGTTTTATTATGTTAAAATTAGAAGATTTCAAAATTAAAGAAATTGAGACTCTAGATTCAATCAAAGGTGGAGGAGACTGTCTTTACACGACCCATGAAACTGTGAATTTTTTAGGTTGGATCATTGAAACTGGTACTAAGGGTGATATCAGCCCAGATTAGTATTAGCAAGAGCTAATTTGCAATTAATTACCTCTATAGCAAATTCTTATTTGTAGATAGAGGTAATTTTATTTTAAAATAATAATCAATGGCAAAACATTTAATTGTAACTCAAGATAGTGATGGAACTTCAGATGAAGTTTGTAGCTGGTTTTATAGATATGGTGTGTCTTTTAAAAGATTAAATCTTGATTCATATAAAATAATAGATCGTAATAATGATCTATATTCAGACTATTTTAATTTCGATAATATTGACATAAGTATTCCCGGTGAAAAAAAAGTTAATGATGAAAACTTTACGGAAAAATTTACTTCGATTTGGTATAGAAGACCAAGTGCTAATGTTGAAAACATGGTAATTGACGAAACTGAGTCAGGTCTCTCTGAATTTCTTCTCCATAAAATAAGATCAAATCAAAAATCGGAATTAAAAGAACTTTACAGCTACATTTTCAATTCTATACAGGGTTCGGTCATATTAGGAAATAGATTAAAAACTAGAGTGAACAAATTAGAAATTCTATCCATAGCAAGCAAATTAGGCATTTGCATTCCTAGAACCAAAGTAATTTCTACAAAAAGTCAAATTTTAGAATTTCAAAAAGAGGTTAACAATTCCCTTATAACTAAATCGATTTTTGAGCCAATAGCTGCTATGGACGATGACTTAAAACAAAGACACATATCTTACACGAATGAATTGACGGAGTCTATACTAGACAAAATACCAAATTATTTCTCACCGAGCTTGGTACAAGAAAAGATAGAAAAAGATTTTGAAATCAGAACTTTTGTTATGGGGGAAAACTACTACAGTATGGCTATATTCTCTCAGAGCAACGAACAAACCGCTGTAGATTTCAGAAGATACGATTTTAAAAAACCAAGTAGAAATATTCCTTTTACTTTACCTGAAGAATTGACTATAAAAATAAAAGAACTGTTAAAAATAATAGAATTTAATACGGGTTCAATTGATATTATCAAAGGTAAAGATGGAAAATACTATTTTTTAGAAATCAACTCAGTCGGACAATTTGGAATGGTTAGCAAGCCTTGCAATTATAATATAGAGTATCACATATATAAATATTTAACCAGAGATGAAGAAAAAGCTTCTTAATTCGGAAATTTCACTTGAAAAGTTATCCCTTAACAATATTTTAATTGATTCATTTGAATATTCAGATAATAATAACACTAGGAAATTTTTTTTAGCGCGAAATTCATTGATAAATACTAATCAATATGTAGTCAGAGAATACTATAAACAAAATACGACAGTAATTTTGAATTATGAATAAAAATAAATATGTAAGAGTTTTTACAGACTGTTATTTAGTTGATGGAGATAATGGTTATCTAATATATGATTTATCAAGACAGAAACTCCTTTCTATTAGTCAAACTGCATACAACGTACTAAAAGAAATTGATGGAAAAAGGATTGATTCTATAATGTCAAAATTTGGAAATGGCATAATTGATATAATTGATTATTTCCTTACAGAGGAAGTATGTTTTTTAACTGACAGCCCCACAAATTTTCCTAAAATTAGCGAAGATATACATTTTGAGAATGAATGCTATTCAGCTATTTTAGAAATAGGTACTTCTACTAATTATGATTATGTTGAAGCAATAAATGAACTTAATCAATTAGGATGTCAAATGTTGATGCTTTCCATTAAATCAGATAGTGATATCACATCAGAGGAAATTTTAAACATTTTTAATGCTACAACAAATTCTTTTTTAAGATGTATTGATGTTGTTGTTCCAAGCTCTTTTGAGAATATATTTTCTATGGACTTTTTCAACCACAATATTAGAATTACTTCTGTAACTTATTTAGGTTCTAAGCAATTTAAAACAGAAGAAAATAAGAATTATGTATTAATAAAAAGAGTAAAAGATGAAGAGTTAAATTGGACTGAAAAATTTGTTCGTTCAAATTTCACTTTTACTTTGAAGAGTTTTATGGAATCAAAGAAGTATAACATTGCTCTTAATCGTAAAATTTGTATTGATGAATTTGGTTATATCAGAAACTATATAAATCATCAAGAGCATTTTGGAAATCTATCAGATACTACTACTTCAATAAGCCAAGTATTTAGAAGTCCTGAATTTCAGAAAAAATGGGAAGTTAGTAATGATTTAATTGAAAATTGTAAGTTGTGTAAATTCCGCTATTGTTGTTTTTCCAATACAGATCTTCATTATTCCAATGAGAAATGGTATAAAGTAAATTCTTGTGAAGATTTTGAACCTGCAGAAGAAAATGCAAAATGATTTTTATTAATATCTAATTAAGACAGTAATAATAAGTCTAAAACAGAAGACAATTAAATATCAGAAAATATAATTAAAAAATAATTTTCAAATAGATTTATTTTGAGAAAGTTCCCGTTTTATAAACAACCCGATGCTAAAGATTGCGGCCCCACTTGTTTGCGAATAGTTATCAAACATTATGGTAAGACCATTCCTTTGCAGCAAATCCGTAACCTTACAGAAACTACCAGAGAAGGAAGTTCTATGTTAGGGCTTAGTAATGCTGCTGAAAATATGGGGTTAAAAAGTTTAGGGATTAAAATAAACTATAAAACCTTACAAGAAGACGTTCCATTACCATGTATTGTACATTGGAATAAATCTCATTTTGTAGTAGTTTATAAAATTGATAAAAATAATACCGTTTATATTTCCGATCCCAGTTATGGTTTAATCACTTATAACAAAGAAGATTTTATCAAAAACTGGATTGGAGCAAACGCAAATGAAACCACAGAAGAAGGTATTGCCTTACTTTTAGAAACCACACCTCAATTTTATAAAAGCGATTGGGAAGAAACCAAAGATAAAAAATCACCATTACAATTTGGTTTACAGTATTTTGTGAAATACAAATCATTAATTGTTCAACTTTCTGTGGGTTTATTGGCTGGAAGTATTATTTCATTAATTACTCCGTTTCTTACCCAAAGCATGGTAGATGTGGGGATACAAAATCAGGATTTAAACTTTATTTATCTTGTTCTCATTGCACAAGTAATGCTTTTTATCGGCAGAATAGGGATTGAAGTGATACGCAGTTGGATTTTACTTCATCTTTCCGCAAGAATCAATATTTCCATTATATCAGACTTCTTTATCAAACTGATGAAACTTCCGATTTCATTCTTTGATACAAGAATGACGGGAGATATTATGCAGCGAATCAACGATCATACGAGAATAGAACAATTGCTTACAAGTTCATCTCTGAATACATTATTCTCATTAGTCAACCTGATTATTTTCAGTATTGTACTGCTGTTTTATGATTATAGACTATTTCTGGTTTATTTGGCTGGAGCAATTCTTTATATCGGATGGATTAGTTTTTTCCTCAAAAAAAGGAAAGAACTTGATTACAAAAGATTTTCCCAAGTATCCCAAGAGCAAAGTAAGGTCATTGAATTGGTTAACGGAATGCAGGAAATTAAAATGCATAATGCCGAAAAGCAAAAACGTTGGGGCTGGGAGTTTTTGCAGGTCAAATTATTTAAGCTTAGAATAAAATCTTTATCATTAGAGCAATGGCAATCTGTAGGAGGAAATTTCATCAATCAAATGAAAGATATTTTAGTGAGTTTCCTTTCTGCCAAATTGGTATTAAGCGGAAATCTTACTCTGGGAATGATGCTTTCGGTTCAATATATCATCGGTCAGCTCAACAGTCCTTTATTACAATTGGTAGAATTTATAAGACAAGCGCAGGATGCTAAAATATCGTTGGAACGTCTAGGAGAAATTCACGATAAGGAAGATGAAGAAAATGCTGATGAGCAATATGTTTCGGAAATTCCACAAAATGATATAGAGGTACACAATATGTCTTTTAGATACATCGGTTCCAACCAATTCGTTTTTGAAAATCTCAATCTTTCAATTCCGTACCAAAAAACCACCGCAATAGTCGGAGCCAGCGGAAGTGGAAAAACTACTTTACTGAAATTGTTGATGAAATTTTATGAACCCAACAGCGGTGAAATTAAAATAGCAAATACTAATCTCAAAAATATTTCTCCCAAAAAGTGGAGAGACCATTGCGGCGTGGTGATGCAGGAAGGTTATGTTTTTAATGACACTATTGCGGAAAACATTGCTGTCGGCGAAGATTTTATTGACAAGCAAAAACTAAGAAAAGCGGTAGAGATAGCAAATGTCAAAGATTTTATTGAGGGACTTCCGTTAAGTTACAATACTAAAATTGGGAATGAAGGAGTTGGTGTTAGCGGAGGACAGAAACAGAGATTATTTATTGCAAGAGCTGTTTACAAATCCCCTGATTATATTTTATTTGACGAAGCAACAAGTGCTTTGGATGCCAATAATGAAAAAGTGATTATGGAAAACCTTGAGCAATTTTTCAAAGGAAAAACTGCAGTTGTAATTGCCCACCGGCTTTCCACTGTTAAACACGCCGACAAAATTATTGTTTTAGACAAAGGAAAATTAGTAGAAGAAGGAAATCATACCGAATTGGTAGCTAAAAAAGGAGAATATTACAGACTTGTAAAAAATCAATTGGAACTTGGAAACTAGGAAAGACATATTAGATAATATCGAACTTCGCAGCGAAAGCGTTCAGGATATTCTTACACAACCTCCACATTGGATGATTCGGTGTGGAAATACGGTTATTTTCATTATTATGATAATGTTATTATTGATGAGCTGGTTCATCAAATATCCTGAATTTATTTCCTCCTGCAAACGATTCAAAATTGTCTATGATCCAAT
>CBFQYI010000016.1:0-21460 GCA_965720825.1 uncultured Chryseobacterium sp.
AGTATCTGCAGTTATGAACATGTAAATGAAACTGATTGGGATTTGTCCCGGCAGGCCATATATATTGTATAGGATAAGCATTAAATTGAGATAAATCTGAATATACTCCATAAGTAAATGAAGGAGTTGTAAATGTTTTTACGGTATCTCCTTTATCTATTGCCTGTCCTACGTCTACAACCTGAATCTGTTTTTTATGTTTTCCTTTACTGTCTCTGAAACACTCATTGGTTTGAAAACCTGTAACATCAATGACCAGATTTTTCTTTGTAGATACACTCGGTGCTGTTACTTCATAGTTTACAGTCTGGGCATCATGGGCATTGAATACAAATGAGATGTCTACTCTACGGTTATTTTCATAGTCTTTCTCATTTTTGTATTTGATATTATCTCTCCCCATCTTATCATCGGTGGGATCTACTTCTCCTTTTCCCACAGAAATAATTCTTCTTGGATCTAGTCCTCCGTCAGCAAAGAATTTTTTCACCACATCGGCTCTTTTTTGAGAAAGTCCTTTATTGTAATTCTGTTTTCCAATGACACAGGCATACCCACTGAGATTCATTGTGGAATCTTTGTGTTCAAGAAGAAATTTAAGCACATTATTCAGAATAGCAACTCCATCTTTATCAATGACTGTAGAATCGAATTTATAATAAATCGTTCTCTGAATATGTTCCTGTAATGCAGCAGATTTTATCAGTTTGACACCATTCCCATTGTCAAAAACTTTAACGGTTGTATTGCTGGCTTTCCCGTCCTTGGTTTCATTTTCAGTAATCTTGATCACTTCAAATTTACAGGGCTCAAGTCTGACAGAATTTACATCCGGCTTATAGACTTTGGTTGGCGTCTGGTTCTGTGCCCCATTGGTATTGGTAGTAGCAATTTTATTTTTAACATTCAGATAGATGCCATGAAGATCATCGCCCAATTTATCTTTGATGTATTGTTTTGAAGCAACATCTTTCACTTTAACATAGAATTCCTCTACATTCTGGATATTGTCAACATAGGCCATCCAGGCGAAGGTATTTTCTATTTTAAGATTGACTTCACCATCTATTACCTGTACATTATTGTAGGTATGGACCAGTTTATCTGCTTTTGCTGTCTGCTGATTCCAAAGTTCGATACTGACTGTATTTCCATTCAGTCCTTCGGTCATCAGGTTCAGGTGAACAATATGTCCGTAGGAAATGTATTCGGACTTTTTATTGTTTTTGATGCTTTTGCTGTTTTTCTGCGTAGACCACTTACTGCTTACAATTTTGGGGTCACACCAGCCTTTTACAAATATTCCTGTATTACTTTTGGTATCTCTTACCCCTGAAAGACTGGCTTCAATATAAAACTGATAGCTTCCGCAGAACTGTTTGCCAATTAAAAATTTATATCCGGTAGCAGAGGTTATCTGATTGATGATAATTTTTTTGCTGCTGTTCTGCCTCATCCAGGTCAGCGGTTTCTTTTTGTCTGCATCTGTTGTACCTGGCAGCCAATCATCAACACCGAACTGTACCCACTGATCCGGCTTTATGGTAATCCTTTGCCCTAATACAGACATTTTTGGATAGTACAATCCGCTTACAACTTTTATTTTTTTTACGCCTTTTGCCATTTTCTTATCATTTAGATTGCACCATCCTGCCCTCCTCCTGAAGGCTGTTCGTTATACATTTCCTCAGAATCTACCAACGGATTGATCTGCTGCTGAACGTCTTTGTCGGCATTTTTAAAGTTCTGCTGGCTGGCTTCTGCTCTCTGTCCGTGATCTATAATCTCAATACATGGAGTTCCGGCAATAGCACATACTGCTTTGCTGTCTTCCACAATGATATATCCGCCATTGCTGAGCTGTACTTTATCATAGAATTTCTGCCATTCTGTAACCATAATTTTGCATGGCGGCGGCGGCACTCCCATTTTGGTACAGTTTCCGAATGTATTTTTTTCAAATGTGGCGGCTCCTATTTCTTTCGTGGTGACGATCAGTTTTTTGGAAGCGCTTTTATCATTGGCATATTCTTTTTGGTGTGTAAGTACTTTCAGCTTGTCCGGAACCTGTCCGAACTGGCATTTGCATAGGGCGCCCTGTACTACAATATGTTTTTCTGCCATATTAATTTTATCTTTAGTGAAATGGTTTTTTATTTTTCATCAATTCCTGAAACTGATACTGAAATCTTTTTCTCTTCCTGCAGCATGATACTGCATTCCAGGTAAAGAGATTCCGGAAGTGAAGTTTCTCCTTTCAGATAGCTTATGAGTCTGAAAGTTCCTTCTTCATTCATCACAGGGTCTTCTTCTATAATCAATGAAAAAGGTGATTTTCTTATAAAATCATCAATATCTCTTTCTTCATATAATGTTCCTGACCCTTCTATGGTGATCAGACCTGTTTCCTCTTTTAACGGATCTGTTTCCAGTGTCAGTTTATATCTGGGTTCGATCGCATTGTCTACTACAGGAAAGGTTGTTGTCATCTCTGTTTTAAATTCTTTTCCGAAGCTTTGATATATTCCAAAGAATAAAGTACGGATGAAGTAATCATTTTTCAGGTAAAGACTGATGGCCTCAGGCTGGTTGATTACTTTTTCAATCTTTCCGCAGTATTCTTCTACGGTTTCGCCTTCAAATTCCTTATATAATTCTTCTTTTACAGCCGTCCATCTTTTTGAAAAAACCTCAGCATTTTCTACTCCTTCAAATTGACCATGTTCATCTGTACTGATCTGTAAAGGATATAAAACTTTAGAAGTTCTGTATGCCAGCAAATCTGCAATTTCATTCACTTCTTCTTCATTGAGATAGAGGTTTGATGTTCTGTCTATTTCAAAAAAATGTTGTCCTTTTTCTGTTTTAAGCCAGCGAACGGATGTTTCATATTTTAATTCGCTTTTATTTTCTCCTTTTTCAATGGTAGTGACTACACTGTATCTTCGCAATGAAGTTTCCGGCTGAAGGATTAGGCTGTTTCCTCTTCCGAATTTCACCAAAACATTTTTATCTGCAACAGCTGTTCTCGGAATAAAAAGTTCTTTCTGCCCGTTAAGATTGATCAGAATCATATCCTTAACAGCACAGTGGTTGTTATGGAAGTGTTTTAATGCTTCTTTATCCATCCCGTACAGCGAGGCTATACTTTTTAAGGTTTCATCTTTCTGAACGGTATGTATGTTGTATTTCTGCATAAAAATATTCCTGCTTCAATTTCTTTCTTTGTATACTATTTTATTAAAAATGGATAACCCTTGTTCTGTTAGGCCTAGGATCCATACCAATACCTTCTCTTCTTGCTGACCAGTGAAGATATTCATGGCGAAGCTTTCTTAAATCATCCTGTTCTTTTACTTCTTTCTGGTAAGCAGCATAACGGTCTTCCGGGATTTCGTTTCCTCCATAAGCATCACGCAGCGCTTTAAAATGTTTGAAGGAATAAGGTTTGCCGTCTCCCATTACGTAAGATCTGAGACGGTCTTTTATTCCTATTAAAAACTGATCATCCAAAATGGAATATTTATCGTCTGTCAGTTTCTTAATGGTTATAGGAAGATTTTTATCTACACCATATTCTGCCATAAAATGCAAAGGAATGTAGCTGAATGTCTTCAACAGATAACGTGTTCCCCTCAATGATAAATAAAATCCGGGGGTAATGGTGAGCTCATCTTTATGATACCATCCTTCGGTTTCAAGCTCTGTCTTTAATGCTTTTAATTTGGTACTGGTGGTCCATGAGGTTTCAACTTCTTCCCATGTTTCCTGTCCGTTTTCGTAAGCTCCGCCTACGTCACAGTGTACCCCGGGGAATGTTTTTTCAGTTCCGATATGTACCCTCGTAAGATCAAAATTTTCCCTGTGTTCATCCTCTGCGGTAAAGTGAACTACGGTCTGGGCTTTTCCGATATCATTGAGGCTCAGTTCTTCTACATCATTGCTAAAATTGGGTACTGGTGACAGGTATTTTGAATAGGAAGAAACGGTATCGTAAATTCCAAGGAATCTTACTTTCAACACATCTACTTTGAGTCCGGCTTCTTCGAGTTTAAGACCAAGGTGTCCCCATTTTGGAAGTTCTTCTGAAGCGACACTTTTTCCATCATCATCGGAATACGTTGTAACCGAAACCGCTTCGTTGGCAACCGTACGTGAAGTGGCTTTATATTTTGCTTTTCCAATTTCGTATACAAAATTACGGGCTGCAGCGGCACCACGGCTAAATCCGAATACATCAAAAGTAAGCACAGCGATTTTATCAGCCTTCTTTTCTGCTTTAATGGTTTTTACCTTTTTTACAATTTCTTCACAGCCTTTTCTGACTTTAGATCTGATTCCGGTTTCGCCAGTTCCGAAAGCGTATCCCAGCGTAGCATCTCCTTCTTTGTCCTGTGTACCGATTCCTTCTATATAAATTCCGAAGTTTTTATCATAATTATCCCACATACGGGCTACATTACTCCAATCATTATTGTAACTGGTATTATCTGAAGATTTACCGCCATGTTTTTTATGGGCATCCGTTCCTTTTTTTCTTTCGTCCGTATTGGTTTTATTATTCAGGGTTCCGTCAAAAAAAATCCCAATGGTAATATCCAGTACTTCCTCTTTGGATACAGATGGTGTATAACTTCCAAATTGATTGTTGTGCATAGTTCTTGTTTTTAAATTGACTGATTGAATGTTATTATTCTATCTTTCTGGATACTCTGATTTTTGCTTTAGTAACAGCCCGTTTTTCTTTTTCAGATTCTAAAAACACTAAAACTTTGGTATTGTCATCGTTTACTGTAATAGTCAGATCAATGTTTTTGTCTTTTCCCAGTTTCTGAAACAGATCAAATATTTCTTTATCATCAAAAGCGTCTATCCATACTGCATATCTGTTGTTGTTTTTATCTTTCCAGTAAAAACCGCAAAATCTTGGTACAGCTCTGCTTTTGTAATTATTCTCTTTTAAACTTTGGTCAAAAAGATTTTCCTGCTCTCCGTTATAATTGGTAAAACCGAAATCGATCCATGTGGCTCCTTCAGGAAGAATCACGGCAGGTTTCCAGTTGTATTTCTCTCTGTATACGTTATAAATATCTGCTGCAGGATAGCCTTCTTTTTCAATTTTCTCACGAACTTCCGGCTTGAATGTCTTGTAAGAAGGATCTTTAAGCATTCTGTCTGCAAAACCTTCCTTCAACATATACTGAGCATTATCGTATGCTTTTTCTTTGGTAATAATGGTATCATGAGCCTGAAAAGCACCTATTTCTTTCTGGTTTCCGGGACCTTTCATCCAAAGCACGACTCTTCCCTTCGGAGCTAATCCTACCACAAAGGAATTGTAAGTAGCTTTCTTTTTCGTATCCTGATCTACAAATCCTTCATCAAAAAGTTTTTTTATCTTTTCTTTATCCAGATTCCATTTTCCGGTGTAGAATTTATTTTCTACCAAAGAATACCATGTGAATTCCAGCTCATGGGGAGCATCCATTCTTTCGGTGTTTACGTTCATGGTACCGCCTTCTTTACCCCATCCTGTATTCTGTGTTCCCCAGATGGCGTCAAAGCTGTACGTAAAACCATCGGCGACAATAGCTCCTTCATATACTTCCATCGGGTATTCCTGCGGGGCAGAAACGGTTCCCAGCCAACTGTATTTTTCTTCCATTTTTTTATTCTGACAATTCGTTAATGAAAAACATCCTATTAAAATAATCAGCAGGTTATATTTACTTATGGCCATGGGACATAATCTTCTTGTTACTTGCTAAAACCAGATTATCTCTGTGTGCTTCCACATTAATTTTCTTTGCTATTTTTTCAACCTTTTTCCCTACGCTCAGATGGTAAGAATCTTTGACTGTTATTCTCAGATTGGTTGCTGTTTTGATAATCGCCATATCAGAAAAGTTTTGATTTTTCAGCACTGTTGAATTCTACAATCTTTCCGCTCTGCATGGTCATATTTTCCAGTTCGCTGAACATGGAAATTTCCCCTGCTATTTCATTGGATGTTTCAGATTGTCTCTTGAATTCTTTTTCAATCATTTCCGTTCTGGTGTCGGAGGTTTCCGTAATATCTCCCGAAGCGGTTAATTTCATGTCTTTTCCTGCGATGGAAACAATATTATCGTTTGCTGTACTGGTAATACTTGCTCCTGCTCCTATTGAAATTTCTTTTCCTGCAGTGATATTGATATTGTCGCCTGCATTTAAAGTAAAGTTTTTAGGTGCTTTCATGCTGATATTACCCTGTCCGTCCATGTAATAGGTATTACCACTCGGATCAAGAATGGTTACACTTCCTTCTTCGTCATTCATGAGAATCCTGATTCCACTTCTGGTCTGTATAGACTTAAGATGATTGTTAACGCCACCTCCCAACGCTACGCCTCCATGGAACATTCCTCCCATTACGAAAGGTCTGTCCGGATGACTGTGTACAAAATTGACCATCACCTGATCTCCCACTTCCGGAATGGCTACGTAACCGCGGTTTTGGGTAATCTGATCTGTTCCTCCTGCGTCAGGGCTCATCATACGGATAAAATGAGTGGTATCATTGGTCTGCCAGTCAAATCTTACCTGTATTCTTCCCTGTCCTTCAGGATCAGTATTGGAAATTACGGTGGCAGTCTGTGGTTCAGCCTTCGGAATGGTGTACTCCGGTTTTGGAAGAAATCCTGTATCTGCCGCTATTCCTACGAAGCTTCCTTTGTAATGACCGATGGTGTCAATTTCATGTTCTGCTTCAGTAATCATAATCCTTGTGAAATATGAGGTTTCATTAGAATCCTGTTTACGCATCTGGACATCTGCTACGCAGCCTGGATGCAGGAAAGGAACTGTTGTATTTCCTGAAACAGAAAAAACATTGACTGCTTCACTTCCGGATGCACTTTTCTGAGAATACTCCACATCTAAGTGGGTAGTAGCTTTGATGGGAGCCATCTGTAAAGCCGGAGTCTTATAAATAGTTTCGTTATGACTGTATGCTGTTTTTGCAAGATCACTTACATGTTTGATGGGTGTGGAACCGGACGTCAGCTTTTCATTTTTATTACTGTTGTAACCGTAAAATTGAGGCTTTGTATGTACTGCTTTCAGCTCAACTTTTATTTCATTGGCACTGCTTCCGTAGGTAAGAATAATAGGTTTATTCTGAGCGGGAAGCTTTCCGAAATGTAAAACTTCACCATCATAGTAAAATTGCTCACCATAGGCTTCAGCCATTCTTGCCAGATAATTATAATGCGTTTCATCATACTGGCTGCTATAGATAATCTGAGAAAAGTTATTGGCATCTACTCTGACATCAAATCGGCTTTTGTCAATTCCCTGTTTGATTACTTCTTCAGCAATGATTCCTACATTCACAGGCTGGTTTCCTCCAAAACTCTGGATATGCGGTGCTCCGTCAAGAAGGATGGTAGGACTGAAACCGGTAAGCACAATATTTCCTAAGCTCATATGTTCCTGACTGAATCCCACACCGGTAATTACTCCTACAAAAGTTCTCTCCGGACTGTTGTCAATATCTTTATAGGAAATAACGGCTGTAAGTCTTTTTCCAAGGAATTTATTGGCTTCTTCCAATGAATGAGTCTGTCTGTCTCCCAGAGTATCGTGTGCCAGTGTCAGCGTAAATTCGTGATGACGTCTGGTACTTTGCTTAAGCTTGAAATGCTTATAGTACTTGATAATTTTCCCTTCTATGACAAGAGAAAGTTTTACCAGACGGTTGATACCTGTGTGATGGTTTTCGGAAATACCATCTGCATTCTGCGTCGGACGAAAAGACGTCGCTTGTGAGTTTCCAGGTGTATTTGACATATTTTTAGTGATTTGATTAGTTTTCTAAACGATTATTCAACAGAAAGAGAGTTTAAAAATAAAAACAAAAGATCCTGCAGAATATAGTCTTAGGTAAAAAAAGACCGTCTTATAAGGACAGTCTTTTATTTCTTACTCATGAAAGACTTAGCTCATTGGCCAAAGTCCGTCATAAGATGAATTTCCATAGGTAATGCTTTCAGCACTTATTACAAAGCTGACAAGCATATTATTGCTATCGATGGCATCGAAGTCTACTTCATGCTGGATTACATATCCGTTTTCCCACTTCAAAGAGATCAATGTTCCTTCTTCGTGAGATTTATTAAAGTTGATTTCTCCGCTTGTTGGTTTATATTTACTGTTTAATAAACTTTCTAAAACATCAGATTTTTCTGTTGCTTCAATTGTTACTTTGATCAATGCGTTTGACGGGTCAGATGCTACACGTCCTGAAACATCTGTAGATCTTGACACGCTATAGTTAAGCTTTAACAACTTCTGACCTTCACCTCCATTGAATTTTAAGATTCCTCTTGAATTTCCTGCCATATTCTTAAATTTTAATCATTAACGACTCTTCCCTGATATAGGATTTATATAACAAAGATAGAGTTCATGTTCTAATTTAAAAAGTTTTTAGGGCACTGTTTCAGAAATTGTAGTAGTTCTACGACATTTTAAAATTCTATCCAATAAAATAATACAGGAATTTTAATCTAAGAAATTATATTTTATATTAAAATTTTTCTACACAAACTCCCATTGATCAATACAAGACAGAATACCAAAACATAAAACAACACTCACAACCAAATACTTAAACTCTTATATTTTCATAGTTAATAATGTTTATATGTATACCCAAGTACCATAATAATAAGGTTAACGATTACCATAATCATTAAAATATTCCCGTATTTTCTTTTTTTATCGATAAAACTCGCGCCAAGGATCAAAAAGAATAACAATAAGGTATATACAGCCGGATACATTTGAAAAGCTTCCGAAAATTTCCCTTCAAATACCAATACGATTGCTCTCTGCGCACCGCAGCCCAGACATTCTATCCCAAGGAATTTTTTACTGGGACAGGTAAGCATAAAATCATTGATATCCATTTCTGTTATTTTTACAGATTATTTGCGGTCATTAAGTAGAGATTTTGGCTCTGGTATACTGATGCGGGAAAAAGCAGTCTTCTTTCATTTCAAAAGATCCCTGAACAGCAATATAAGGATTTCTCAGAATTTCTCTTGCTACAAAGATAAGATCAGCCTCACCTTTCTGAAGGATTTCCTCAGCCTGTTGTACGCTTGTAATCAAACCTACCGCACCTGTCTTCACTCCAGCTTCATTTCGTACTTGCGAAGAAAAAGGAACCTGATAACCCTCGAAAACCGGAATTTTCGCTCCATGAATATTTCCACCACTGGATACATCTACAAGGTCTACGGCATGTTCTTTTAAAATTTTTGCCAGCTCTACACTGCTCTGAATATCCCAGCCATTTTCAGCATATTCCGTTCCTGAAATCCTGACAAATAATGCTGTATTTTCATCCAGTTCTTCATTAACGGCATCTACAATTTCGATCAGAAATCTGATTCTGTTTTCAAAACTGCCTCCATATTCATCTGTTCTGATATTGGAAAGCGGTGACAAAAACTGATGAATCAGATATCCGTGAGCTCCGTGAATTTCGATGACGTCAAAACCTGCTTTTACAGCTCTTCGGGCAGCTTTTTTAAAATTCTGAATGATGTCCTTTACCTCATCCGTACTCAATACATGCGGAATTCTTTCTGTAGGATGATAAGGGATAGGACTTGGTGCAACAGTTTCCCAACCTTCTTCCACAGGAATCTGTATATTATTCCAGGTTGAACCCTTTCTTCCGGCATGAGCCAGTTGAATTCCTATTTTGCTTTCTGAATTTTTGTGTACAAATTCTACAATTCTTTGCAATTTTTCTGCCTGTTGATCATTCCAGATTCCCATGCAGTGATTGGTAATTCTTCCTTTAGGCTCTACTCCTGTAGCTTCTACAATCAAAAGCCCTGTACCACCCTGTGATCTACTTCCGTAATGTACAAAATGGAAGTCGTTAGCTTCTCCGTTTTCACATGAATACATACACATAGGTGACATTACCCATCTGTTTTTCAACTCTACATTTCTGAATTTTATTGGTGTATATAACATTTTTTAGTCTTAAAAAATTGAACTTTTTACCGGGAGAATAAAATATTGTCCACTTCATTAAAAAGAACTAATTTTACCCCCCTTTTTTAGTTGACAATATATGAAAAAAGACATACAGATCGGTTACGAATATTTTAAAAATAGCAGTGAACTGAGCGATATAGAAAAACAATTATTTGAAAGAGCCAAAGAGGCTCGTGAGAATGCTTATGCCCCTTATTCTCAATTTTTGGTGGGATGTTCCGTATTATTGGAAAACGGAGAAATCTACTCCGGGAACAACCAGGAAAATGCAGCCTATCCATCCGGTCTCTGTGCAGAAAGAACGACTGTTTTTTGGGTAGCAGCCAATTTTCCGGATATGAAAATAAAAAAGATTTTCGTTGTGGGTGGACCTAAAGAATTTCATGAGAAAAACCCACCGATTCCCCCTTGTGGAGCATGCCGTCAGAGTTTAATTGAGTATGAAACCAAGCAGAATGAAAATATCGACCTTTATTTTTCAAGTATGAATGAAGAGGTTGTAAAAGTACATGCAGTGAAAGATCTGCTTCCTTTTTATTTTGATTCTACGTTTTTGTAGCCAAAGTAAAACTTGATTTTTAAAACCTGCTCAAGTTTGAAACATTGAAAAGTTGTGAAGCAAAAACTTCACATTGACTAGTCCTGAATAAA
Organism: uncultured Chryseobacterium sp.; assembly: GCA_965720825.1. Classification (GTDB taxonomy): domain Bacteria; phylum Bacteroidota; class Bacteroidia; order Flavobacteriales; family Weeksellaceae; genus Chryseobacterium. The sequence goes on from CBFQYI010000016.1 coordinate 10,711, forward strand.
CGTTACAGTTAAATAGGATAAGAAACCTAACAGCTTTTTGGAAACCTGTTAGGTTTGTATGTTAAAGAATAAAGATTTGAATACTATAGAATAAGAATCAGCATAAAAAAGGCTGTCTCCTCTATTGGGACAGCCCTAATTTTTTTATTCTTCTTCAGATTCTACATCATCTTCGTCTTCGTATTGCTCCAGATAGTAGCTAAAACTAAATTCTTCAACTTCTTCTTCCGCATCTTCCAGAGTAGTCAGCAGATCTTCAAAAATCTCAAGCTGATCTACCGTCATGTTGACGAATTCTAAGTGGAGTGGCATTTCCAGATCACCGGTAATGGTATCAAAAAGTGCATCAAGATTATCACCAAACTGCTCAGGAAGCTGAATTTTTTCCTTTAGCTGGGTGTAAAAATCTTCATAGTCACCTATATCTGTAAAATCTATATATACTGTCTTCATATTGAATTAAATTTCCAATTTTTATTAATTAAAAAAGTTTTGCATTTTTTGCAGAAATCCGTTTCTTCATTGGTTAGATTCTTACCTTCTGCATCTCTCATAAAGCACATTTTTTCCGGGCAATGTGGCAACCCTTGTATATGTCCCAGCTCATGAATGGCTATTTTGTAAAACTGCTCATCCCGGTTTTCTTTGCTCAGTCTGAAATTTGAAGCCACGCAAGCTTTTCCTGGTCTATACCCCAACCCCATGATTCCAAAGTCTTTGATCTTTCCTCTGGTAGCACTGATATCCTTCGCCGTCAGACCAATTGTGACAAAGCCTTCTTTTGTTTTTTTATTCAAAAATTTAATAATTGAATCTGCTCTATATCGGTTTCTCTCTTTATAATAAGTATTTTCAGGAAAGTTGATCGCATCCAGAACTTTTACATTTGGATACACGTTTTTTATTCCATCAGTTACTTTTGCTACAGTTTCATGATTAATATCCTTAAATGGCTGTATGAGTATTGTTACGGCTGGTTTTGCTGCTTTTTCATTTATCCTATCCTTCTTTTCCGAACATGAAAGCATCAGAAATAAAATGATGGTAAAGTAAAAAAGGCTATAATTTTTCAAAATTAAGATTTATAATAATTACAATGCAAATTATACTTCCTGTCATTGCGAAGAGCTCCGCGACGAAGCAATCTCAGAAAACATCCATAATATTTTCAACATCGTCTGCAAGATCTTTCCAATCAGGATTCATACTATTGATCAAATCCAGTTTCTTTTGTCTGGAACCTGCTTTTATCTGTTTTTCTCTACCTATAGCATCTCCTATTTATTTCCTAAAAGGATTCCCAATACACAAGTATATACAAATTATATCTTGAGGTAAAACTTTGAGAATAATATGATTCTTTATGCTGTTGAACACGTTTGGGCAGATTTGAGGTAACTCCTGTATAAAGAGTTGTAAGATTTTTATTCGTCATGATATAGACAAAACCTGCTTTCACCTGTGATTCTTTTTAGAGATTGCTTCGTCACTCCGTTCCTCGCAATGACTGGGCATCATTGCTTTTCAAAACTTTTATAATGGTTTTTAGTAAGATATACATCCCCATTTTGAGTGTAGATGATACGGTCAGCATTTCTTCCACCACAATGATAGTTTACATCTGCTTCAAAATATCGTTCTCCATCTGGCAAACGTCCTTCCCTGTTTCCGAATTTATCACCACCAATAGCTTTTCCGGGAAGTACATCACAAAGATTTCCTTTAGAAGGATTCCAGCCCTGTTTTCTTGCTTCATTTTTGGTGATATAATAATCCGGAAGCCTATGATTTTGCTTTACATAGCTGATTACCTTTTTCTCTTCTGTAAGTTCATCTATAGAAATCTGAGCAGATGAATTCCCCTCCGAAGAGGTACTTCCATAACTCACTGTTTCCTTTTTTGCGGAACCTGACTGATCTTTTTTATCTTCAATAAAGTTCCTGTAGACGTACATCACAGACATTCCGAAAAGAAGCCCCAGACATATAAAAAACACAGATCTTATTTTACCGTTCATAGCTATTATTTAATGTAACACTATTTTAAGCTCTCCACTCTTCAGGAATATCACAAACCGGAATAGGATCCATTTTATGTTTCGCAGCTTTATGCATTCTGTCGAAGATCAGGAATACTTCCTTATCTCTTCCTTCATAGTCATCGGCCGTTTTAGTTCCATATTCTTTCTGAAATTTTTCCAGTTCCGGATATGTAGCTCCAATCTGCTGCTCATCTGTTCTGTCCACATCCCAAAGTCCGTCTGTAGGAATGGCTTCCTGAATGCTTTTTATTAAGTTCAGCCCTTTGGCTAGTTCATAGACTTCAGTTTTATAAAGATCTGCAATTGGGGAAACGTCTACTCCTCCATCACCATATTTTGTATAAAAACCAATCCCGAAATCCTCCACTTTATTTCCTGTTCCGCAAACCAGAAGTCCGTTCAGCTGTCCGTAATAATACAGCGTAAGCATTCTTAGACGAGCTCTTGTATTGGCAAAAGCTAATTTTTCATTAGGATAAAGATCATCATTTACATCAAAAGTTTTGTACAATTCCTCAAAAGCAGGGGTCAAATCTACTGACATGGTTTCTACATTGGGAAATCTGGCTTTAAGGTCATTCATATGATCTACCGCACGACCTACCTGATCTGCTTTCTGACGGATGGGCATTTCTATCAACAATGTTTTCAGTCCGGTCATTGCTGCCAGTGTAGAAACTACTCCGGAATCTACTCCTCCTGAAACCCCAATTACATATCCATTTACTTTTGCTTTTGCTGCATAATCTTTTAACCAGCTTACAATATGATCTATCACTTTTTGTGTCTGCATTGTTTATCTTTTTTAGTCTATTTCAAATTCCTGAGGGTATTTCACCACTCCTTTTTTATCTCTTAATCCGTCTTTTATCAATTCTATTGCCATTCCGTTTTCTTCCGGAATATCGAATGGAAAAGAAATGCCAAAATTACTTGTTTTTTTGTAACCAAAGCGCGGATAATATTTTTCGTGCCCGATCAATATCACAGATTCATATCCCAGTTCTTTCGCAATTTGATGTCCCTGTAGAATCAATTTCGCACCGATTCCCTGATTCTGAAACTCTGGTTTTACTGAAACAGGTGCCAAGGCAAGAGAATCAAACGATTTTTCTTCGTTGACAATTTTAATTTTTGTAAATAAAATATGTCCGGCAATTATACCCTTTTCATCTTCTGCTACTAATGATAATTCAGGGATAAAAGCTTCAGATTTTCTCAATTTTTCTACCAGAAACTGTTCCTGATGATCACTGTGTTCCATTTCCCTGAAAGCTTCTTCCATAAGCTGAAAGACTTTTTGATAGTCCTTGCGCTCTTCCTGTCGTATTGTTATCATTTTTTATTATAATTTTCACGCTTCAACTCATACCAGAAGCAAATTCCGTCCGGTTCTTCAAACTCTCCGGTTTTTTCAAATCCTAATTTTCTTAAAATATGATTGGAAGCGTCATGTTCAGAATGCGCATAAGCGTAAATCACCTCTGCATTCAGGTCGTCGAAACCATAATCCAGTGATGCCGTTCCGGATTCCATGGCGTATCCTTTTCCCCATGATTCAGGAAGAAAACGATATCCCAGTTCCAGTACATTTTTGTAGCCATTCGTTTCATGGGTCAATAATTTTAAACCGCTCCATCCTATCAGAAGCCCGCTTTCTTTTTCCACAACACCCAATCTTCCCACACCATTTTCTTCATATTGCTTCTGAATCATGCTGATGACATTTTTTGATTCATTGATATCCGTCAAAACCGGAACCCCAATATATTTCATAACTTCAGGATTGGAATCCAGCAGAAATATACGCTCAAAATCTTCATCTTCCAGTTTTCTTAAAATCAGTCGTTCTGTTTCTATTTTCATACTCATTAGTTTTTATTCTTCAGCACCAAAAATAGTTACATCTGTTTTTGTGCCTTTCTTTATATCTATTTCTTTTATCTTATTACCCATTATATTAAGGGTTTGCAAAGCCGGATTACCGGAAATATCAATTTTTTGAAGCTTGTTATGTTCCAGATTCAGTTTTCTTAGTGTTTTCAACTGAAGCAGGTCTATTTCTTTTAATTGATTTAAAGATAATGTTAATTGATCAATTTTTGGAATCTCTGCCATTGAAATGTTTTCCAGCAGATTATTATCAAGATATAGTGAAGTCAGATTTTTAAGATTCTCTGCTTTGAATAACGATATTTTGCATCCCGTACACGAAAACAATTCCAACTGATCCAGACTGCTTATCATCATATTTGGAATCACATTATCATCAAGGACAATCATTTTTACATTTTTAAAAAGGCGCAGATCTTCTGTGGAAGTAATTCCCTTCTGAACAAGAAACAGATTCGTAACCATCCCAGCTTCCAGAGATTCAAACATTCCGTTTTTATTCACGTCAAAATTTTCGAGTACTGCTCTTTCAAAGTTTTTATCTTTAAACTCAAGCTTTTGCCCGTATAAAAAAGAAAGTCCTGAAATCAGACAAAGGGTTGTAAATATTTTAATTTTCATCATGAATTGTGTATTTAATCCTTATTTTTGTCAACTTAAATTCCATGTAAAAATAATGAAGATTTTTAGATATATTGCGCTTTCTTCTCTTCTGGCTGCCGGACTTATTTCCTGCAAAAAAGAACCTGAAAATCAATGGAAGGTAGAAATAAAACAAACTGCCGAAAAAGTTGACATCACAGATATTTCCAAAGAATTTTACAATCCGAATGTTCCGTTGGATCAGTTTAAGGCTCAATTCCCATGGTTTCAGGGAAGTGTTTCTGATGCTGATTTCGGAAAAAGAAGAACGGATGCTGAAGAGATCAAAATATACAAAGAAGCTATTGGAAAAATAGACCAGGCAAAGCTACAAAATGAGCTTCAGAGTTTGTTTTCACACATCAAGTATTATTTCCCACAGTTTAAAAATCCAAAAGTATATTTATTCTCATCTGCTTTACAGATGGTTCAGGATCCCATATTTTATGATGAAAAGGGTAATCTTTTATTCATAGATGTTACCGGTTTTATGGGAGACGGAAATGCCAATTATAAAGGATTGGAACTGTATTTCCAAAAATCGATGAACCCACAGAATATAGTTCCGAAGGTATCACAGCTTTTTGCAGAAAATATTGTCACAGAATCTCCTGATCATCAGAAATTCATTGATCAGATCATTCTGAACGGAAAGGTCATGATTCTTCAGGATGCTTTTCTTCCGGATACACCAGATTATCTGAAAATGAATTATACTCAAAAACAATATGAATGGGCAACAGGTAATGAAGCGAATATCTGGAATTATTTTGTGGAAAGCAACCTGATCTTCGGAGATGATCCAAGACTTGGAGAACGTTTTATTTCGCCCGGACCATTCTCGAAGTTTTATACAGAAATTGACAATGAATCTTCCCCTCAAATCGGAATTTTTACAGGATGGCAGATCTGTAAGGCATATCTGAAGGAAAAGCCTGAAACGAAATTAACGGAGTTCCTGAAAATGGATGCTACCACAATTTTTAATCAATCCGGTTATAAACCGAAACTTAAATAATAGAACATTTAGAATTTAGAAAAAATAGAAAAATGAGAAAGACTCAGATTACGATAGATGTAGAGCTTGATGAAAATCATGTACCGGAAAACATTACATGGAACGCTCAGGATGGAGGTATTGACAAACAAGATACGAAAGCAACCATGATTTCTGTTTGGGATGATAAAACAAGAGAAGCATTAAGAATTGATCTTTGGACCAAGGAAATGCCGGTAGACCAAATGAAGATGTTTATCCACCAGATTTTAATATCTTTAGGAAGTACATACCAGAGAGCGACAGGTGAAGAGGATGTAGCGCAGTGGATGGAAGAAATTGCAGAAGAGTTTGCGGTAAAATCTGCTATTAAGTAAAAAAATACAATTGCAATAAGCTGATGACAGTAAGCGGTAAGCTTTTTGTACTCAGCTATAGCAACTTTTAATAAAAACAATGAACATTAAACGAATATGCTTAATGTTCAAGCTTAAAGCAAAAAATTATGAATTTTAATACAAAAGTAATTCACGGAGGGCAGCACCACGAGTCTGCAACAGGTTCTGTCAATGTACCTGTATTTTTAACCTCTACATTTGCACAGAAAAGCCCGGGAGTACATTCCGGATATGAATATTCAAGAGCTGCCAACCCTACAAGACAAGCATTGGAAGACTCTTTGGCAAGTATTGAAAACGGAGCGAGAGGTTTAGCTTTCGGTTCTGGTCTTGCTGCCATCGACTGTGTTTTAAAATTATTAAACCCAGGTGATGAAGTAATTGCTGTAGATGATCTTTATGGAGGTACTTACAGAATGTTCACAAGACTTTTCGAAAAATATCAGCTGAAGTTTACGTTCGTGAATTTTGATGATGTTTCTAAAATTGCTGATGTTATCACAGATAAAACCAAACTGATCTGGGTAGAAACACCAACTAACCCATTGATGAAGTTAGTTGATATCAAAGCTGTTGTAGATATTGCTAGAGGAAAAGATATTTTAGTGGCAGTAGACAATACTTTTGCAACTCCTTATATCCAGAGACCTATTGATTTGGGTGCTGATATCGTAATGCACTCTGCAACCAAGTATTTAGGCGGACACTCTGATGTGATTGCCGGAGCACTTATTGCTAAAGATGCTGAACTGGGAGATAAACTTCACTTCATTCAGTTTGCAAGTGGTGGTATTTTAGGACCTCATGATTCTTACCTTGTATTGAGAGGAATCAAAACACTGGCATTAAGAATGCAGAGACATTCAGACAATGGTCTTGCAGTAGCAAAATATTTGGAGACTCATCCAGCGGTAGATAAAGTAATTTATCCTGGATTGGAATCTCATCCACAATATGAACTGGCAAAATCTCAGATGAAAGAATCTGGTGGAATGGTTTCATTCACATTCAAATCCGGAAAGAAAGAAGATGCTATCAAATTCTTAGAAAAAGTAAGAGTATTCACACTTGCAGAATCTTTAGGAGGAGTAGAATCTTTGGCTAACCACCCTGCTTTGATGACACACGCTTCAATTCCTGCAGAAAAACGCGCTGAACTGGGAATCACTGATGACCTTGTTCGTTTAAGTGTAGGTATTGAGGATGCTGAAGATCTTATTGCAGATCTTGAGAAAGCTTTTTCTTAACTACGATACATTAAAATGAGAAGGATTATATAATCTTTCTCATTTTATTATAACCCCGCTAATACTATGAAAAATACAAGAAAAGCACTTCTTTCCGACTTACCACAATTGGCGGAATTGTTTGATCAATACAGGATATTTTATCATAAAACATCCGATATTCCCTCGGCAACTAATTTTCTTCAGGAAAGACTTGAAAACAAAGATTCCGAAATTTTTGTTGCAGAAGAAAATGGAATCCTGACAGGATTTGTACAGTTATATCCCATATTTTCATCTACAAGAATGCAACGTTACTGGCTGTTGAATGACCTCTACGTTAATGACAACCATAGAGGAAAAGGATATTCTAAAGAATTGATCGAACAGTCTAAAGAACTCTGCCGTTCATCAAAAGCATGTGGTATTCTTTTAGAAACAGGGAAAAACAATGACATCGGAAATCAATTGTACCCAGCCAGTGGCTTTGAACTGTATGACTCCGTGAATTTCTACGAATGGACTAATCATGAGTAATGAGTAATTTATACATTACACTCACCATCCCGAATCTCAAAACCTCGAATCCCGAATTAAGAAACTCGAAAACCCGCACCCCAAAACAAAAAATAATATGACCGATTTTCAAAAATACATCCAAAGATATTTAGATCAGATTCCATCTGGAAACTGGTTAAATGAGCTGCAGATATCAGCAGACAAAACCATAGGAATTTATTCCAATCTTACTGAAGAACAATCTCATTTCGCTTATGCAGAAGGAAAATGGACTTTGAAAGGTCTTCTCCTCCACTTATCTGATACAGAAAGAGTTTTCCAATACAGAATATTAGCTTTCGCCAGAGGAGAGAAAAATAACCTTCCGGGATTTGATGAGAATGAATATGCAGACCAATCTTTTGCCAATGAAAGAAGCCTGGAATCTCTTTTAGAGGAGTATAAACTGGTAAGAAAATCTTCTCAGATACTACTAGAAACGCTTCATCCTTCTGCTTTACAGAATACAGGTACAGCCAATGGTCATGAAATTACTGTAGAAACCATCGGAAAACTGATTGTAGGGCACAATTACCACCACCTGAATATTATTGAAGAAAGGTATTTATCGAAATTGGGATGGATGTAATAATTCAAAAATGGGTTTGAATTATTATAGGTTTTGGCTAAAGCCAAAGGATTTGTTTCTTTTTGTTTAAATGGGCTAAAGCCCATTTCTATTGAATAGCTTAACATCTATAGTAATTCATCACATTCTCTCTTTTAATAATATTGTAAGAATATCAATAGGAACGGGCTTTAGCCCGTTTTCACATTATATACCATTCCCCATTGGCTTTAGCCAAAACTTTTTAAATAAATAGTATTTTTGATAAAACAACACAAATGGCTTTTATCAAAATCTACATTCATCTTGTCTTCTCTACAAAGAACAGAGATCCTTTTCTCAATACATTCGACATACGTCTCAAAGTCTGGAAACATATTAAAGAATATGCTACAGAAAAAGGTATATTTTTAGATATGATTAATGGATATTCAGACCATTGTCATTGTCTTATTTCTCTGGGATCTGATCAGTGTATAGAAAAAATTGTACAACTATTAAAAGGTGAATCTTCACATTGGATCAATAAAAATAAACTTACTTTAGGAAAATTCTCATGGCAGGATGAATATTTTGCTGTATCAGTTTCTGAGTCTATGATAGATAGCGTAAGAAATTATATTAAAAATCAGGAAAAGCATCATCAGAAAAAAAGCTTTGGAGAGGAATATAAGGAATTTATGGAAAGATATAATTTTAAAATCTAAGTAGGTTTTGGCTAAATCCGAAGGATTTGTTTCTTTTATTTAAATGGGCTAAAGCCCATTTCTATTGAATAGAATCTCTAAAATTCATCGTATTATTTTTTTAATTAAATCATTAATCCTATTTAAATTTAAACATACTACAATCATCAATAGGAATGGGATTTAGCCCGTTTTCATATTATATACCCTTCCATTGGCTTTAGCTAAAACCTATAAACATATCCACATTTACATCCCATTTTTTTGCCCAAAATTCTTATATTTTCTACCTTTATCCATTCTTTGAATTCACTACAATTATGGAACATATTATCGACATATTAAAATCAGGCGGAACGATTCTTTACCCTACCGATACCATTTGGGGAATTGGTTGTGATGCTACCAATATAGAAGCAGTTAATAAAATTTTTGACATCAAAAAGCGTGAAAAAAACAAATCCATGATCATCCTTGTGGAATCTGAGAAAAGACTTCAGGATCTGGTAGATGTTCCAGAAATGGCTTGGGAAATTATTGATCTTAGCGAAAAACCGGTAACGATTGTTTATGAAAACCCAAGAGGTCTGCCTAAGGAACTTCTTGCAGAAGATGGAAGCATCGGAATCCGATTGGTAAAAAATGATTTCTGTAAAAAACTGATTACAAAATTGAACAGACCTTTAGTATCTACTTCTGCCAACTTCAGCGGTGAAAAAAGTCCGCTAAAATTCTCTGATATTTCTGAGGAAATGATTGGTCTTGTAGATTACGCGGTGGAGGAAGACAGAGAAAAGGTTTCAAAATACTCAGGTTCATCCGTAATCAAAATATGGAATGACAACAGAATAAAAGTTCTTCGGGAATAAGAATTCTGAACTTTTATGTTTATTTTTTAGAGTCTTGTCAGTGTATATCGGCAGGATTTCTTTTTTTTAATTCTATCTTTGCAAACTCAACTCATAAACTATTTGCTATGAATCATCACGAATTTGCTCAAATATGGATCAATGCGTGGAATTCTCATGATTTAGAGGATATACTTTCCCATTATTCGGATGATATCGAGATTACCACTCCTATGATCGCAGTGGCTACTGACAGTAAAGAAAGCTCTTTACAAGGAAAAGAGGTCGTTCGTGAATATTGGAAAAAGGCATTGGATAAGTTTCCGGACCTTCATTTTGATCTAGTACATTCCACGGCAGGGGTAGATTCAATAGCATTATTTTATAAGTCGATTATGGATAAACATGCTGTTGAAGTTATGTTTTTTAATGAAGAGGGAAAAATTAGTAGAATGTATGCTCATTATGACTAACGGGTAACATACGTAGAAATTGTCACTATTATTAACGATGAAAATTAATCTTAATCAAAATAAGAATTTAAAACTATTTAAAATCATTTCTGAAGCAGCTGAAAGGAATAACCAGTCCGTATATATTGTGGGTGGTTATGTACGAGACCTTCTGATGAACAGAAAAGCTTCTACAGATATAGACTTTGTAACGGAACAAAGTGGTATTGAGCTTGCTCAAAATGTAGCTCAGGATATAGATCCTAAATTAAAGGTTTCCGTATTCAAAACGTATGGAACAGCTATGATCAAGTATAAAGAACTTGAGCTTGAGTTTGTGGGAGCAAGAAAGGAAAGTTATACAGAAAACAGCAGAAAGCCGGAAGTGGAAGGCGGAAGCCTGGAAGATGACCAGAAAAGAAGAGATTTTACCATCAATG
>CBFQYI010000017.1:0-21173 GCA_965720825.1 uncultured Chryseobacterium sp.
AAATGGTAGGATCGCCTTTCAGCATTGCCGGAGAAAATTTTTCTGCCAGAGAATATAATGCAATTTCTGCCTGTCTGTTGAAGGTGAAATTATTTCCTTGTGCATGAACATTGCTGACAGTTCCATCTTTCTCAACAATAAAGGCAACATCGGTTTTTACCATTTTTTCTTCAGAATAGACCCCGTCAACATACAAAAGATTGGCCACTTCCTGTCTCAAAGAATTAACTCCACCAGGATAATCTGCAATTTTTTCTGCGTCTGAAAATTTTTCAGATGAGGTAAATCTGGGATTTTTGATGGTCTGTAAATCTTCAAGGTTTCTGACTTTTAATAAAGCTCCAATCAGAGCATTATTTTCAATGCTGTCCATTTTTTTCATGAAAAAAAGAAAATCTCCTTTTATAGCCGCTTTTTTGACGGTATTGGATTCTGCATCAAATTTCTTTTTGAACTCTTTATTCAGCATATTTCTGTGCTGGTTATAGTAGCTCTTCACAAGTCTGAACTCTTCTTTCTGCTGTGCAAGAAAAAAGGAAGAGATAAAGCAGCTGATGCCAATGAATAAAGTTTTCAATAAGGGTTTATTTATGTAAATATAATAAAAAATATGAAATACTTTCTTTATAATCAGCTTTCCAGATAACGGTTTAAAGATTCCTGCAAATGATTGCGAATGTCATCAACTAAAACTTTCGGTTCCAGAACAGTTACTTCTTTTCCAAATGAAAGAATCTCCTGCATAAAATCATAGGTAGGGTGGAGGAAGAACTCAAAATAGATCTCTTCCGGTGTTTCTTTTGTTTCTTTCTGGGATTGATGAAGAGGGAAACTTCTTATATATTCTCCCTGATGGCGGCTGCATTTCAATACAATGTTCTGTGGGTTCTGTTCCGCAAGGTTCATCACCCCAAATGCATTTTTGAAATGCTCCCTGAAGTTGTATTTGTACTTCTCCCTGAACTGATTGTTGGCTACATCCAGATAGTTGATTCTGTCCAATCCAAAGGATTTTAAAACTTTATCTTTTGTATCAATGGCAATAAGATACCATCGGTCTTTCGATTCTTTTAAAGCCAAAGGGTGAACTTTTCTGGAGGTCATCAGTTTGTTTTTGTAATTGTAGTGTTCAAAACTTACAACTCTTTTATTTCTGATGGCGAAGAACAGATCATAGAAATGTTCTACACCGGTAGGTTTCCGGCTTTCAAAGAAGATAAAATCTGAAAAATCGGGGTGGGTATTCATGGCGTTACTCACCTGAAAAGATTCAAGGAGTTTCTGGTTGTATTCATCTACTTCCATAATGGGGCGACTTTCAATATAATATCGGTTGTCACCCTTTTTTTTGTTGTGAATAGAGAGGTTAAAAAGGTCGGAAATCTCCCGGATATCCCTCTGCAGAGTACGGATAGAGTAGCTTTTAATTCCTGCATCCTGGAATTCAAAAGAGTTTAAAAGATAGTCCTCCAGCTGTGAATAGGTAGCCGGAGAACTTTCTAATCTTTTAATAATTAAGGCATATCTTGTCAGATAAAAATCTTTCTTCATTTCTCTATTTTTAGGGTGCAGCAACGCTGCGTTTCATGGTAAAGTTTTATAAGACAAATATATGCGGTTAATGCGACAAAACGTGTCGTGTTTTATTTTTTATCTATTATATTCTTATTAGAAGGATGCCGTCAAATTACCATTTTCATCCCATTTTTTATAAGTTCCGTCGTATTCTACGTTGTTATGGGCTTTATATTCTGTATATTTTTTACCGTTTTTATGGTAAGATCTGAACCATCCTTCCTGATAGCCGTCTTTATATTCCTCTTCGCAAAAAAGCTCGCCAGTGTCATAGTATCGTAAAACAATACCTGTAAAAGGGCTGCCATTGTGATAATATATAGGAACTCCTCCGCCATCTAAACGGTTACATGTTAACTCGCTTTCTTTTATTTTTAATGCCATGATTATTCGATTAATGTATTAAACAAATTTATTAAAATCCCATGAATCTAATTCCTGAGGTTAAATAATAACAATGGACACATGGAGGTTGTAATTTATCGGGAATTCTTAAATATCTGTTGTATCCGATAATATCATGAAAGACTGCTTCTCCCAGCTTTCCTTCAGGATCAATAGTAGTTAACAGCCTATCTAATGCTCTGATCTCTCCATGAGACCCCATTGCACCAGCCCTTAATATGTCAATTTCTTCAGCAGGAACCCCTTTCATTTTTAAACGGGCAATATGCTTTTCTAACCTTATTTTAAGAGTAGGGTGGATATTATCAATGAAGTTTTTATATACTTCACCTTTTCCTTTTCCTATTTCTGCTTTCAAGAAATTGGTTTCAGTTGAAATATACCTTATTCCATTTTTTACATAAATGAAACCACTTATCATTGTTTTTTCAAAAATAACACCAGCATCGAAAGTAGAAAGAATTTTGGCAGCATCTATATTCACCTTTTCTACGAGGCTTCTACCCCAATCCCCATATTTATTATAAGCTTCTGCTTCAGTAAGTAAATCTTTTAAATTACTTGTAGGATATATTTTACCATAGGTAAGAAGTTCTTCAGCTGCTTTAATAAATTCCTTTGGGTTATTAAGGTGCTTCAATAGCTTGTTGGCCTCTTTATAAAACTCGGATTTTTGAGCTCTTGTAATTATTTCACCTTTATATACTATAGCAATCTCGTTATTAACTTCTTCTACAACCTTATTTTTTACAATTCTTTGAGTCTTGAACTGTCCTTCTATAAGGAACATGCCATATTTATTTAGCATTTTTGATTTAGCTTCGTTTACAAGACCTCTTGTTGCATCTATTAATTCCTTGTTTGTCAGGAGTACCTTAAATGTATTTTTGGTAAAGTTCGAAATTTCTCTTTCTAGCATAACTTTTACCATGCAGCTCATTACAAAATTCTTTACTTCTGCTCTGGTTTCTTCGGCTAATATCTTTCCTCCTATTTTGTATAATTGTTGTACTACGGCTGTTGTAGCTGTTGCATAACCTGCTGTTTTATAAATTTTCTCCCATATATCCAGAAATTCTTTCGTTAGGTTGTCTTTGGCTAATTGAATTCCCAAATCTCCTAAAGCGATAGCTCCGTCTACAGCTACTAACATTCCCCAAAATGTAATGGAGCTGGCTCCTTCAGCAGCTAATAAACTTGTTCCAAGAGTTTCTACAGCTAATGCAATCGCCAGCATGTTTATTCCAATTCTGATTGCACTGGCCAGTCCTTCCATATTTTTCTGATGCTGTTTATCATAGAGAAACAATGCAGGTACAAATAAGAGACTTTGAGTTTCTTCTTCTATCACAATAACAATATCTAGTGGATTTAGTTTTATTGCTCTTGTTGTAATGGTATTACTACCAATATCCATGATAACACTTCCGGTATCTATTAACTGTTCGTCTGTAATATATTTTTGTTGAACATAGTATTTGTTTTTGTCCTCTTTTAGATTGGACTCTATTTTTTCCAGACTTACAAAAGATTTTTTCCCAACTGAAAAAAGATGATTAGTAAAAGTGAAGCTATCTTTTGCGATATGAGAGAATGAATTAATGATACTTATAAAGGCCATTTTACAAGGAACCTCCTGTCCCATAAAAGCTATCTCATCATCCAAAGCATGATAGAGGTTAACTACAAAACTTTGGTTTTTATTGAACTGTTGCATCAAAAATGAGATTCGTTGAGGAGTGTTAAATGCAAATAATGCTTTCATTAACGCAGGACTGGCATCTCTTACAAAACTGAAAAAACCGTTTACATCATAGCTATAAAAAGAACAAATGTTTTTCCATAAAACTTCAGGTTTTAAGCTGGATAATGTGAAATCAGGGGCGTTTTCATATAACCAAATAAGTTGTTTAATATCTGTACACCTTTCAATTAATGGAATATATTTGTTGTTAATTAATTGTTGGAACCATTCAGGGGTATCTCCTTGGATTTCTTTGATTAAGTAATATATATCCGTAATGTTTTCACTGAAAAGCATGATGCCAACATATTTATCATTAATGCTAAATGCATTTTCTGAAGTTGTTGATTGTACTGAATTCCGATACTGTTCTGTATTTTTATAAAAGTATGCTGCCTTACACTTTATTTGTTCCTGGTTGCTGTCAATTTGAAAAGATATTGATATTGCATTATCAATATTATCAATTTTTCTATTGATACCACAGCTAATCGATGTTGTAATTTTCTGTTTATAAGAGTTGATATAAGAAAAAGGAATTGTCTCATTAACTTTTCTCTTTACATCAACCACACCATCTGTACCAATTACAACACTTTCATTAATTATTTTTGTTGGGGCAATAAAGGTATTCCAGTCTAAAGGTTCTTCTATGCCTGTCTTCAAGTATTTAACTATCCTGGAAAAATCAATTTTTTCATTTCTTTCTAATCCATAAAAATCTTCTGAATATTTACCAGATTTTTTTTGGGGTAGCCCTAGCGGAGGAATAGCTTTTATGACTTGAGATGGAGAGGAAATATCCTGTATTTTTGGAACTTTTAATGCTTTTATTGTGCTCATCTTTTTAGTTTTTAATGTTATGAGAAATAAAATGGCGGATTAACCGCCATTTTATTGAATAAATATTAACCTAAAGTACTGGTGTCTTTTTCTCCATGCTGTAATTGTGCTTGTTCATCTAATCTGAAACTTGTTTCAAATTCCAACTCTGATGGGTTTTCACAATTCTTAGGATCATTTTCCGGGAAAATCGGTAATGGCTGATTTACCGGAAGTCCTGTAGATTTATCCTGAAGGATCGTCAATGTAGTTGGGATTCTGGTAATCCAGTATTTACCTTGAGGTTCTCCGGTTGGCTGTCTCATTTCGTCCACGATACTCATGTACATTGGATCTCCGATTACCGGAACAGAACCACCATTCCAGATTATTCCTGTTTCAAGGAAGAACTGAACGGCTGCTTCGAAACCTGGTTTTACGGTAACAATAATTCTTGCCATACCTGCTTGTAAGAAACTTCTGAATAAAGGATCCATACTTTCACTTACGTAGAATTCCTGCCAGCTCTTACGGTTAGCCCAATAGTATGGGTAGAAGGTGTAATCCATGATTTCCCATTCAAATGCCTGTTCCATAAACTTGGCAAGGGCTGTATATCTGTCCAGATTTTCACTCAGGTATACCTGGAAATTATCCATGGTCGTTTTATCATCAGCACCGTTGGTTGTTTCCTGACCTAATGTATAAAGGTAATCCTGTAATAAATAAGCGATACAGTTGTGTTTTAAGACATCATGTTCCATATAACGATAGAAAGTATCCTGTCTTTCTTTAAGCTGAGCTTCTTTTTCTTTCTGTTCAGCATCCAGTCTTGCCTGATCTTCCTGGAATTTTGTATAAGCGGCTTCATAGGCTTTGATAATTTCGTTAAAACTGTCTGTTTTCCATTTATTGATAAAAGCATCACTTAGTTCACAATTTACAACTACTTTGATGGTATAACTTCTTACGTTGTGTCCTTTCACCTGGAAAGTTACATTACCTGTGATATTGAAACCGGATGATCCTTCGCTAAAAACAAGGTCTCCACCACGTTCAGAACGGCCAATCATATCTCCTTTTAAGTTAGAGAAGAGTACTTCAGAATAACGTGATCCTGACCATCCGCCACCTCTGTTTCTTGTTGATACGCAGTTGAAACTTGCATTTTTTCCGGCATAGTTGTCCGGGATGGTAAATTGGGTATGATCAATTCCAAAATCGTCATTTGTCTGAGGAACGCTGGAAGCAGTATGAATAACCTGTTTGGTTGCTTCGGGGAAAGCTTCTAAAGTGATTCCATATTCCTGAGCCCAATGCTGGATCTGTACAATCGTTGCAGATTTTGGATCTGCCATTAACCACGGCTCCGGTGCTTTTCTAGGATCTACAGGAGCTTTAAGTACCTGAGCTTTGGCAACAGTAAGAGCTAAGCGATGTAATCTTGAAGGTTCAGGAACCATAAATTCAAACATGGTACGCTTACCATAGTTGTAGATCTGGTTTTTCATTTTCTTATCGATCCATCTGTAAACTCCGGTAATGTGTTTAGGTTGTGCTGCTTCAGCATTATCGGTATTGGTTACTTTTCCTCTGTTATCATATTCATGAACATTGGTTTCCGTATATTCTTTGATGATTTTCTGTACTCTTTCTTCTGAAATTTTAGTAAGAACTCTTTCCATTGCTCTTTCTGTGATTTCCTGAGATTTCATTACAGCCTGTCTTGTACTGTCGTGCTGTGCATTATTATTGGCATAGTCTGCTCCGATTTCAAACTTCATAGCACTGTCGTTTCCATAGCTGAATCTTGTGTATGCAGAAATACTTTGCTGCTTCTCAATTTCTTTAGCAACTTCGGTCTGCATATCTGTTCTGGAGGTTTTGGAAGTGTCTGACATCTTCTCTGTTTCCTGAGACTTGGAAGTGGTGTCAGTAATTTCAGAATATTCTCTGGAAACGGAAGATTTGTGTCTCAATTCACTTGCCATAACGTTCTCAATATTGGAAACCTCTCCTGGAACGTAAGCATGAACACTTTGCACTACTTTCATATAATCGGCTACTCCAAGTCTTTTGATCCCGAAATTTTTACGTTTTTGGATGGTACCTGGCTCAGGTGTACCTGGGTTTTCAACGGCTGCACGCTTCAATGTAAGCATTCCTGTAAGGTTCAGGTCTTCTTTTGGATATTGTGTAGCAATCTCTCCATAAGCTACGCTTCCGTTATCAAAAATGATTTCTATTTTGAAACTAAAGCTGCCTCTGAATCTGTCTACCAAAGCTGCAGGTAAAGTAATTTTATTATCTACCACAGGGATATTGCTGTAGTTTTCTTCGAAAGTTCCGGCAGCATCTGTTGTCGCAGTAATCTTGGCATTGGCAACGCTCCATGAAACATCTTCAACTTCGAAAGAAAAATTAACAAATCCTCTGCTCCCTGACACCCTGTAAGAGCTGTGTGCATATAAGCTGTATGCCATCGGCGTTCTGGCTGTATTTTGAATAAGAGGGATTGAGGCTCCACCGATATTCGCATACTGTTGTTCCGGAAGCGGGCTGTTTTGAAGAGCCGTTTCCATGGAAGAAGAAATATTGCTTTTTACAACAAGTAAAGCATCTGCATAGCTTTCTATCTCATCATCAAGAATAATGGTTTGTGCACCCATTCTCAAAGTGTTATCTGAAAGGATCTGAAGATTTTCTGTGTCTTCTGCCAGAGCAACTAATCCTGTTGCAGATTCTCCAAAAAGCTCAACAAAAAGGTCGAAAGACTCCGGAGAAAGCTTGGCCTGCAAATCTTCTAGATTGATTTCATTTTTGTACGTAAATACAAACGGAGCAACTTCATATTCCTTTAAAGTGCTGTAAAGACGTTCTTTTTCTTCCTCAGACATGTCCGGAGTGATTTTGCTGTCTACTTCGGCCAATTTTCTGTCATAGAGCTCTAAACGTTCTTTGTTTTCTTCCATATATCTTGAATACGCATCCTGGTATGCCTGATGTCTTGATTTATGAAATTTTTTCTGAAGTTTTTCCAGTTCGGAATTCAGTTTGTTCAAAGATTCTTTTCTGTGGATCGCTTTACTGGACACAAAAGAAGCTCTTGCTTCAGATTCTAATCTTTGGATTGTTCTTGCTGCCAAAACGGGTTCAGAACCTTCAGCACTTCTTGAAGCCACTGAAGAAACATTTTCGGTATCTTCTGAAAACAGGATGGTTGGTAAGATAATTTTCCCATCCAATGCTTTTTCCAATGGTTTTTCTCCATTAATCTTGATGATTTCCTGATCCGTAAGATCCTGATTGCTTGCAAAACCAAGTTGAATAGCCATTAGAACGTGGCTGATTGCTTCTTTAATATAGAAATCTCCCTGGGTAACAATCTGATGAATATAATTATTCCAAAGCTGTGAGAATATAGCAATTCCTTCTGTGTTTAGCTGTCTGTTGGTGTTAATAAGGCTTTTGTAATAGTCTGTAACGAAAGCCCAGTCGGCACTTTCTAATGTTTCTTTTTTAGAAAGCTTTCTTCCAATCACCAAAAGATCTTTAAATGCTCCTTCTTCGATTTTCTTTTCGCTTTCGAACCCCGAATTGTTAAACTCACCGGCAACCCTTTTCATTGCTGCAAATTTTAACGTTTTGGCAGGTCTTCCAGCGACTGCAGTATCAAAAATACCGGTTACTCCCTTAGGCCTGTGGATAAATCCTAAGTTTTTATCTTTAGTTTCTGTTAATTGTGGGTTTCTAAGACTTACAAATCTGAAAAGTGATTGTGATGCGTTATTGGTTGTATTCATAGGGCTTGTTTCTTTATAATTAATAATTCCTTCTCCTATTAAGGATTTTCCGACGGCAAATGCGGATTTTGCTGTTGATGTATTGTTTGTTGGCATTTTGTTCTTATTTTTTGGTGTATTCAAGTGTTAGAGTAAACGAGTTGATAAGAGAATAATCATAATCAGGCGTATTCAACAGTTCAATAATTGCGCTTTCTCTTTCGATGGTGATGTAGGCTTTTGTTCGCCATTGATTACCTGCAAATGCGGTTTTAAGATCATACCATTCTGTAAACATTTCGTTGGAAATGATGGTTTCAAGATCCGGGAATTCAGCCTTCAGATCAATTTCACCTGTTCTGGGAATCTGATCCAGGTACAAGGTTTTTTTATAAACAGGCTTACCGTTGATCCATTTTCCACCTGTTAGCTCTTCTTTGGTACTGTAAGAATGCTGCTTATCTGCATATTGTTTCTGGATGTAATCATTTTCCTGAGCGTTGTCTCCGAAATAAATTTTAGAGCTTAATCCTCTGGCATTTGATACCTGATGTTCTACCATAATGGGTTCATCAGAATTACTACTTACCATAATTCCTTTTCCATCAGAATGATTATTAAAATTCATTAAAGAAGCTTCGGCATTGCTTAAACTAAGTTTTGCTCCATACGCCGTTGCTAATACACCATAATCTTTGCTGACATCAAAACTTGATTGGACAGAATGATCTAAACTGCCTGAAGTAATCAGAACCCCGCTTGGGAAAAAACCTATCTGATTTTTAGTATCTTCTGAAGTATTGGTCTTATACAAAAGGGATTCTATTTCCTCTCCTTCAGCATTCTCAAATTGGATATGACCGGAAACGGGATTGTTCACTTCTGTTCCTGTGAGAGGGATGGAATTCTGGAAGTCAGAAAGATTTTTATATCCAAATACATTATTGGCATTTAGAACCGCTACTTTTGTATAAGTATTATCTGCTAAAGGTGTTCTTTTTGCAGAAACTACAGCATCAAAATCCAGTGTTCTTGCAGCAAAGTCTCCACCAATTAAAGGAGTTACAAAATCATGGCGTCTTGCTACCGGATTAGATTCAATAACCAGCTTGTTGAATGTTGAACCTCCTAACGGGGCATTACAGCCGATCACAACATTATTGTCACCCCAAACTCCCATAGCATGAGTAGTAGAGGCAGCATTATATCCAATAAAAGTATTGGAACCCCATGCACCTGAAGTCGTGGCTTTTCCATGAATCTGTCCGGCATACGCTCCAAGGAATGTGTTTTGAACTCCGTGGGTAAGCCAATATCCGGCTCCTACTCCTAAAGCGGTGTTGTACTTGCCATCAATATTTTTAACCGCTGCTTCATCTCCAACATAAGTACATCCGAGTGCTGTTGTTGAATTTTTACCGGATTCAGTTCCAACCATTACATTGTAACTTCCGGTTGTTAAAAGTGAACCGCTATTTACCCCAACAAAAGTGTTCCAGTCTCCGGTTGTTAAGTTTGCTCCCGCAAAACCTCCAATAGCAATATCACTTTGGCCGGTTGTTAATTTTGGCAGTGTGTTATAACCGATCCCGATTCCGTATAATCCGGTATGATCTGTATTCATGTTTCCAAACCATAAAGAATACGTTGTAGGACTGAAATTTATTTCACCTGCTCTGCCCTGTGCTGGCTGGAAAATAATAGGCTTGGTTGTTCCATTACCTCTGTCAATGACATTTTGTAAATTATCATTCCCGTTAAAAGTCGGCTTATCGGAAAGATCATTGTAACTGCCTGTTACAGCCACTTTTTTTACAATGACTTTTTCCTGTCCTTCCTGTGATAAGGTTACACTCCCATCAGCATTGGTAGTTGGAATAATACTGAACTCTGAGAGGTTGATGTGAAAAGCCGATCCGTCATTTTGGGTAATCGTAATAATATTTTGAGACGCATCATATACTGCATTCTCAATGCTGATATCACGGGTGATCAAACTGCTCAAATCTACTGACTTACTTTGCTGTACACCATTCTCTCCTGTATAAAATACGGTTAAGACATTTCCGTTCAGTTGAGGAGTCTGAATAGCTGTTTGCGTTTCAATTTTTTCTTTCCAAAACTGAGCATTCTGTGGACTTAGATTGGATGCATTTACATCTGCTTTTTGAGAGAGATCATAATCTAATTGATCTGCGGGGATCTTTTCATCTTTGTGCCAGTATGAATCATGCCACTCCCAGAACTCTTCCTGTACCGGAATATCTCCGTTTTCGAAATATTTTTTTAATTCTTGTTTTGTTTTCATTTGTTTTAATGTTTAATTGATCAGTTTTCCTCCTACGATTTCCACTGTGCTGTCAAAAGAATAAGGAGAATAGTTTGTGTCAGGGCCTAATGTTACTTTTGTAAGCTGGTTATCTCTGAAAGCATTGTTTTCAATGTTGAGGACACTGTCGGGAATAGTTACTGTGGTAAGTTGATTATTGACAAAAGCATCGGATTTAATTTCTGTTACTCCATCCGGAATGATGATGGACTGAAGCTTGTTAGAAGCAAATGTGCCTAATTTGATATCCTTTATTCCTTTTGGTAGACGTACTTCTTTCAAACTATTTCCTGCGAATGTTTGAATACCTATGTTGGTAACACTGTCAGGAATATATAATGAAGTCAGTTTGTTGCCGTAAAATGCCCAACTTTGGATATCTGCTACGCGGGCAGGGATCTCAAGTGCTGTTAAGCCGCCGCCTGAAAATGCACTTTCCTGAATACTTATCACCGAATCCGGAATTTGTAATTCTGTAATGATTAAACCTCCTCTAAAGTTTTTTGGAATACTTAATGTTCCTGGTTTTATAACGATTGTTCTTTTCATAAAGAATGCCAGTGAGGCATTTTTATCATCATCCATTTCAGCATAAAGCACATTGAATGTACCATTCTCCAGGCCTGTAACTTTCCGCATATCGATTTTTTCGTCTTTATGCCAGTACGAGTCCTGCCATTCCCAAAAATCTTCCTGTTTTGGGATATCTCCATTTTCAAAATAGAGTTTTAATTCTTCTTTTGTTTTCATAAAACGTTGTGTGATGGGTTAATAAATTGAGTGCTGTGATCTGTCCTTTTTATAGAACAGGTTCACTTTTGTGCTATATTTTCAGACATAGTTCTGGCTGTTCAGCATTTTGTGAATGGTGAATTCAAAGGTGTTGAGAATGTTTAATGAGATTGCTGTACGGTTATTATGGAGATTTCAAAAGTAATGTTGAACAGCGCCAGAACTTGTCGTGTATTAATTTTTATTTAAAAAATATCTTCTTCAAGTATTCCTTTTTCAAAATCTTCCCTGAAGAAGTTTTCAATGTCATTGAGATAATTTTCATAATCCATCTCAGCATTTTCGATATCACTCCATTCTATCGTATAGAGATCTTTATTGAAGAGTATATCTGTATTGTGATCTGGTGTTTCCATGTTTTGTGTGATAAGGTGTTGGTTATATTTTTTTGAACATATTTCAGGCTGTTCAGCATAGGAGAATGTTGAATTCAAAGGCTTTTAAAGTTTTTAGGATTGTTGTTTTGTGTCTTTCTTATACTTCAAAGATAGTGGGGCAAAGCGACAAAACTTGACGTGTTTAAAAAAGATTTTTTAATTTTAAAATATAATCTTTATAGCTTATATGAGGTAATTATAAGGCAAAAAGCTTATATTTTATTTTTAATGAGTTTCTGAACAATCTGGTTCAAAGTTTCTCTGTGATCATCAATATAACTCAATCCGGCTTGTATCAGATTCTCGATATTGGATCTTCTTACATTATCCATTGCAGGAGAGGCATTTTTCAGGGAAGGATTCAAGCGGTAATAGTTTTTTTGATTTCTAAGTCCCAGCGTCTGAAACATCTGTTCCAGCTGATAATCCACTGTTTCTGCGTTGGCAGACATCAAAATGTCGACAATTGGACTTACCCAGCCAATTTTTCCAGCCTTTTCCAGTTTTTTAAAAGAATAAGGTCTTGCTTCAATTCCTGTTCCGATAGAGACAATGATCATGTCATTTACGCTTGGGTGATTGGCTTTCTGATGGTTTTTTAAAACTTCTGCAAAAGGAATCTTTCTTGCTTCTGCATAGGCACAAAGCGCGGGATTATTAGCAAACATTCCTCCATCAATCAAGCTGAAAATCTGACCATACATGGATTTAATCTGAACAGGACTAAAATAGGTAGGAGCCGCTGAAGTCGCTCTGCAGATATCTCTTACATAGAAATTGTCTGTGCTGAGGTTGGCTTTCCACGAGTTGAAAAGTTTTGCCCTTCTGTTCTCTATATCATAACTTGTTATTAAACATGGTTTTATTAATTCTTTTAATTCTAAATTTCCAAAGAAATCATTTAAGTTTTTTTCAAGAGCTTCCTGAGAAATTCTTTCATTCAATAACCCGAATGGATTGACCAGTTTTTCCCAAAAGGAAACCTGGAAGATGTCACCGCCCTTTTCAGCATATAATTCCAACCCTTTTTGAATAGAATATTTTGCTTTTCGGGTTTCATCAGGAGAGAGAATAATAGAAGCAATCAGACCTCCGGTGCTGCTGCCCGCTACCAGATCAAAATAATCTCCGAGCTTGGCAGTCGGCTTATCATAATACTGAAGCTGCTCTTCTATGTAACGCAGAATAATGCAGGTTACGATTCCCCTTATTCCACCTCCGTCCAAAGAAAGAATGGTTGTCTTTTTCATGTGATATTTTTAATGGTTTGTTAAAAGGACACATGCAATCTTAAATCTATAGAACCCTATTGACTGATCAGAAAATGTAGAGATTCCATATTGAGATTTCATTGCTTTTTCTGTTGTTTTCTTATAAAGCAAAGGTAGTCTGAGGAGGCGACAGAACATGTCGTATTATATTTAATTTCAAATAAATGACACTAAAAAATAACGTAATTCTGCTGGTCTTTTGGCATCTTCAAAAGCGCTCTCCAACTGGTTTTTACAGAGCCTTTTTTAGAAGGAATTGTCTTCTTTTCGAAGTGGGGAAGGTCTTTAAATGTTTTCCAGTTTCCACCCCAATCCCAGCCGTGTCGGGCAAAAATTTTCACACATTCGTACCAGTCTGCAACTTTGTCATTATCCCAGTCCTTTGCGGTATCCCAACTTGCTGTTTTTCCATCAATCATCAAGCAGATGTCTACGGCAAATCCATAATTGTGGATGCTTTGCCCTGCCTTTGCATTGGTTACCTTTTTTCCTGAAGTAATTCTTCCGATGGCGTAAAGCTTTTCCTGCTCTTCAAAAGATCTTAATCCCTGAGTGATTCGTATCTTGGCTCTTCCGGTAAGAGCTTCATCACATTCCTGTATAATTTGCTTCACTTCCTCTCTTACCAACGGGTGAAGTTTCTGAATCCTTTCTAAGGTTACTTTGTCCATATTTCTTATTTTGTTATAGAACAAAAGTATAGCGCGGAAGCGACGAAACTTGACGTGTTTTATTTAAAATTCTATAACATTCAACCTTATGCGAAAAATATAATAGGGAAAGAGATCTAGCAACAGGTAAATTAATCTGTACATTCAAAAAAATGAGAAAAAAATGCTTTTAAATTTTTAAAAATCAAATAGAAGTAGTAAATATGATGGATAAAACACAATAGTAAATGCACACGATCCTACCTTTTTTATTGGCCATGGTTGCAGCCATTGTACTGCTCAATATGTGGGCTACAAAATTAAAAATTGCTTATCCTATTTTGCTCGTTGTATTCGGGCTGCTTGTTAGTTTTGTACCAGGCCTTCCGGTGGTAAAGATCAATCCGGATCTTATCTTTTTTATATTTTTACCTCCTCTTTTATTTGAAGCCGCGTGGTCTATTTCCTTTAAAGAAATGAAACGATGGTGGCGCATTATCGGAAGTTTTGCCTTTTTAGTAGTCTTTTTTACAGCGCTGGCAGTGGCAGTGACTGCCAATTATTTTATTCCCGGATTTACACTTGCTCTCGGGTTTTTGCTGGGTGGTATTGTATCTCCGCCTGATGCTGTAAGTACAGGAGCGATCATGAAATTTGTAAAAATACCGTCCACTACTTCTGCTATTCTGGAAGGAGAAAGTTTATTGAATGACGCTTCTTCATTAATTATATTCCGTTTTGCTTTGATTGCTGTAGGAACCGGACAATTTATATGGCAGGAAGCTTCATTAGACTTTGTATGGATGATCATCGGAGGTGCCGGAATCGGCTTACTATTGGCGTGGATCTTTGTACAGGTTCATAAAAGACTCCCTACAGAAGCTTCTTCCGATATTGCTTTAACGATTATTGAACCTTATCTGATGTATTGGATAGCAGAACAGTTTCATGCTTCCGGAGTTTTAGCTGTGGTTTGCGGAGGTTTGTATATGTCCGGCAAACGATTGATATTTCTCAACAGTACCAGCCGAATTATGGGTTATAGCGTATGGCAGAGCTTTGTATTTATTCTGAATGGTATCGTTTTCTTAATCATCGGGCTTGAACTTCCTGAAATTGTTGGCGGGTTGCGGTCAGAAGGAATTCCTTTGAGAATAGCTATCCAATATGGGGTGCTGGTAACCGGTATTCTGATTGCCGCCAGAATCATAAGCTCTTATGCTGCTATGCTGGCTACATTGATTTTCCGGCCAAGTGTCGCTCCCCGTGCTTCTTCGGCAAGAAGACGCCTGTTGATGCCTTTGATGCTTGGATGGACGGGGATGAGAGGTGTTGTTTCATTGGCTGCTGCACTTGCCATTCCGATTACCCTTGAAAACGGACTTCCTTTTCCCAACAGAAATCTTATCCTCTTCATTACTTTCGTGGTGATTCTTCTTACATTACTTGTACAAGGACTTACCTTGCCATACTTCATCAAATATGGACATGTATTTGATGATTTTACCGATGAAGAGAAAGATAAAAAGGCCAGGGAAGAAATAAAACATCAACTGAAACAGCATGTTTACCATTTTCTTAAAAATAAGCATGAAAATGAACTGAACAGTCATGCAGGATTAGAAAGAATGCTGAAACAATGGGAGGAAAAGATTCAGACCAATAATACTGAATGGATGAATGAAAAGACCAAAGATATCTTTTTTGAAATGCTGGAAAGCCAGAGACAGTTTCTTTCAGAATTGAATAAAGATATTTCTGTCAGCGAAGAAATTATCCGCCATCAGCTCTATCAGCTCGACCTTGAGGAAGAACGGTTAAGAATGATTTGATCTATACCATAATTTGTGTTTTTGAAAACAAAATTATAGCGCTAATGCGACAAAACATGTCGTATTATAAAATTTTATTCATTAAGAGTAAACTACATTGTTTGATTTTTTATAATAAACACTTTATTTTCTAATTCCGTAATAGTATTTCTCAATTCTGAAAACATATCTTTAAGACTATAATTTTCAAAATTGGTGGAATCAAAATCTTCAGGAAAAATTCCTGATGCATATTGCCATATTTCTACAACTTCTCCCAAAGGAATATCATAAGGTTTGTAAAATGAATTATCGGCAGCAACAGTTATTGATTTTTTGTTTCCGGATATGAATCGTTTATAAGAAATGCCATCATTCAAAGTCACAAAAACATAACTTTTATTCGGTTTCAGGTCATCAATATTTTCAACATACTTCCCGATAATATAAGAGCCATCTTTAAAAGGCGGCATTGAATCTCCCTGGGCTGGAAAAGCACGGTACTTTCCATTGGTTAAAAAAGGAAGTGAGATTCTTTGCAGACTTTCAATGTATTCGGGATCACTGTAGCCGGATAAATAACCCATTGATGCTTTTTGCGGAACGATTTCTATACTGTTGTTTCCTAGTTGATCCACAATAACAGGTAAGACAATTCGATTGTCGGGAAGCTTCAGAATATCCTCCAGCGGATACTTCCGGATGTCAACAGATACAAGAAGGTCAATACTAAGATTGAAAAACTTAGAGATTTTGATTAATATTTCGATAGGCGGCTCTGATCTGCCATCTTCATAAGAAACGTATCTGGAACGGGTGAGTTTCAAAGTATCCGCTAACTCTTGTTGAGTTTTTTCTTTCTTACCTCTTAAAAAGCGTATGTTATCTGAAAAAATTGACATTGTTACAAATTGTAACAACAAAAATACGAATTTTGTTTAAAAACGTAACTAAATTTGTAACGTGAATCGTGCAATTGTACATATGGACCTTGATACATTTTTCGTATCCTGCGAGAGGCGTAATAACTCGCAGTTTCAGGGTATTCCTCTCATCATAGGAGGTGGAGACCGTGGAGTGGTAGCCTCATGTTCTTATGAAGCCAGAAAATTTGGGGTTCGCTCTGCAATGCCTATTCGTATGGCGCTGAGGCTTTGTCCTGATGCAAAAGTCATTAGAGGCGATCACGAAATGTATTCCAATTTATCACATACCGTAACCGAAATTATACAGGGAAAAGTTCCGTTAATGGAGAAAGCAAGCATTGATGAGTTTTATCTGGATCTCTCAGGGATGGATAAATTTTTTGGCTGTTACCAATGGACCAAAGAAATTGCTGAGGTGGTTACCAAAGAAACTGGACTTCCGATAAGTTTTGCGCTGTCAACCAATAAAACTGTTTCAAAAATTGGAACCGGAGAAGCTAAGCCTGTAGGGAGAATGGAAATCAAGGAGCTGGAAGTACAGCCATTTTTAAATCCTTTATCCATCAAAAAAATTCCAATGGTGGGAGATAAAACCTTTCAATTGTTATCAAGAATTGGAATCCGGACCATTCATACCTTATCTGAAATGCCGGTACTTGTTCTGCAGCAAATGATCGGACTCAACGGAAAAGAACTTTGGAAAAAAGCCAATGGAATTGATGAGAATCCTGTGGTTCCTTATTCTGAAAGAAAGTCTATCTCAACCGAGAGAACTTTTACCAACGATACTATGGATATTATCGAATTGAAACGGCTGATATCGGGAATGGCAGAGCAATTGGCTTATCAACTGAGACAAGAAAAATGGCTTACTTCAACTGTGGCAGTAAAAATCCGCTATGCCAATTTCGATACGGAAACCAAACAGCATAAAGTAGCTTATACTTCAGCTGATCATACGCTTTCAAGAGTGGCATTGGAACTATTCAACCAGGTATATACAAGAAGAATGAGACTGAGATTGGTAGGATTACGTTTTACCGGACTCGTGCATGGCAACCATCAGATGAATCTGTTTGAAGATACAGAAGAACAGATGAGCCTATACCAGACAATGGATTATATCAAAAACCGCTTCGGGTCTGATGCGGTAGGGCGTGCGTCCGGTTTTGACTTCGGAAAATAATTTTAAATCTTTCAATATGTTTATTAATTGTCATTCTTTCCACAGCCTTCGTTATGGAACATTATCCGTAGAAGAATTGGTACAGCAGGCACATTCTTTGGGTATTAAAGAGTTGGTATTAACAGATATCAATACGATTACTGCTATTTATGATTTTAAGAAAGAATGTGAAAGGGCAGGCATTAAACCTATTGCCGGAATTGAGGTCAGAAAAGAAAACAGGCTGCTTTATATTGCTGTGGCAAAAGAGTTCTCCGGGATTGGTGAAGTTAATAAAATGTTGACAGATCACAATTGCTATGGAGGGGAACTTTCTGAAACAGCTCCTGTATTTAAAAATGTTTTTATTGTTTATCCGATAGATAATATCCCTTTAACGCTAAAAGATAATGAGTGTATTGGAATCAGGGAAGAAGAAATGAACCTATTGATCCGGCCTGAATTTAAAAGGTTGATTCCGAAAATGGTGGTTCTTCATCCGGTTACATTCAGCACTAAAAAAGAATATAATCTTCATAAAATATTAAGGGCTATTGACAACAATACCCTGTTGTCGAAACTGAATGAACAGGATATTTGCGGGAAATCGGAATATTTTACATCCGAAGATTTAATCATCAGTACTTTTCAAAGGTATCCTGAGATGATAAAGAATACCAAAAATTTGCTGGAAGCCTGCAATTTTGAATTTGATTTTGAAAAAGTTAAGAACAAACAATACTATACTAAGTCCAAAGAATCTGACGTTAAACTTTTAAAGAGGTTAGCTTATTTAGGACTTGAAAAGCGTTATGGTAAAGATCATGAAATAGCAAAAATAAGAGTAGAAAAAGAACTGAAAGTAATTGATGAACTCAACTTCTGTTCTTATTTTCTCATTACCTGGGATATTGTACGATACAGTAACAGAATGGGGTTTATGCATGTAGGACGTGGAAGCGGAGCCAACTCCATTGTCAGTTATTGTATTGGCATTACAGATATATGTCCTTTGGAGCTTGATCTTTATTTTGAAAGATTTCTCAACCTTAACAGGAAAAGTCCTCCAGATTTTGATATCGACTGGAGCTGGCAGAACAGGGATGCGATCCTGGAATATATTTTTAACAGATATGGGAAAGATCACGTTGCCTTTTGTGGAACAAACGTTGAATTCAAATACAAATCGAGATTCAGAGAGGTCGGGAAAGCTTTTGGGCTGCCTAAAGATGAGTTGGATGAACTGACAAAAAAGCCAATGGAAGTTCACGAAACGAATTCTGTCGTACAAACGATCCATAAATACGTCAGGCTGATGGAAAGGTTTCCCAACCAAAGGAGTATGCACGCCTGCGGAATTTTAATCTCGGAAGAACCTATTACAAACTATTCTGCCCTCGAAATGCCACCGAAGGGATTTCCAATTGTTCAATTTGATATGAATGTGGCAGAAGATGTTAAATTAGAGAAATTTGATATTCTGTCTCAAAGAGGCCTGGGAACAATAAAGGATACCGTAGATCTTATTAAAAAAACACGAGGGATTGATGTTGACATTCGTGATACAAGAATTTCCAAAGATGAAGAAAAAGCCAATGAATATCTGGCAATAGGAAAAACGATCGGCTGCTTTTACATAGAATCCCCTGCAATGCGCGGCCTTTTAAGAAGATTACAATGTGACAACTACAGAATATTGGTTGCAGCTTCCTCTATTATCAGACCTGGAGTTGCACAGAGCGGAATGATGCGGGAATATATCTTCAGACATAATCACCCGGATCAATTTGAGTATTTTCATTCTGTATTTGAAGAGCATTTAAAAGAAACCTATGGGATCATGGTATATCAGGAAGATGTGATCAAAATTGCCCAGTATTTTGGAGGATTGTCTCTTGCAGACGGTGATATTCTGCGTAGAGCAATGAGCGGAAAAGGTCGCTCCATCAAAAAGCTTCAGGAGGTAAAAGCTAATTTCTTTGCATCATGTAAAAAGAAAGGTCATTCCTTACAACTTACTGCGGAAGCATACCGGCAGATTGAATCTTTTGCCGGCTATTCCTTCTGTAAAGCACATTCAGCTTCATATGCGGTGGAAAGTTACCAAAGTCTTTATCTGAAAGTTTATTATCCATTGGAGTTTATGGTTTCTGTGATTAATAATCAGGGAGGATTTTACCGCACCGAAGTCTATATCCATGAAGTAAAAATGTCAGGTGGAAATGTTCAGGTTCCTTGTGTGAATTCAAGTGAATTCCAGACTACGTTAAAGGGGAAAGATATCTTTTTGGGATTAATGCTTTTGGAAGGATTAGAAACAAGAATTGCCCACGGAATTGTGGAAGAACGGGAAAGGAATGGGGATTATAAATCATTGGAAGATTTTATTAAACGTATTCCGATCGGTATTGAAACAATCCAGATCTTAATTTTTATTGGAGCATTCAGGTTTACGGGGAAACCCAAAAATGAACTTTTGGTTGAAGCCCGGTTGCTGTTGGTCAATTTTAAACCGGAACAAAGAGGGCTTATGCTGATTGAAGAACCCGTTCAGGAGTTTAAACTTCCGCAGTTAAAAAGAGAACCGTTTGAAGATGCTTTTGATGAAATTGAACTCATTGGCTTTCCTGTCTCATGTAGTCCTTTCGACTTGTTACAGACCCAATATAGAGGTTCTGTGTTTGTAAAAGATTTATTGAAATTTCATAAAAAACAAGTGAAAATGTTGGCTTATCTGATTGCCAGAAAACATGTCCCAACGAAGAAAGGAGAAATGTATTTCGGAACCTGGATTGATGCAAATGGAGATTATTTTGATACAGCACATTTTCCGGACAGTCTGAAACAATATGGTTTTCAGGGAGGAGGATGCTATTTGCTTTTGGGAACAGTAGAAGTAGATTATCATTTCCCCACAATTACCATCCATAAAATGGCAAAAATGCCGATGATTCCTGATCCGCGTTACTCTTATGATAAAGAAAGACAATATGATATCCATCAACAGATTAAGGAAGATGTAAGTATGACTCATAGGAAGCCTTATCCACAGGCACATGAGATTGGGCTGCCAAGACATCGGATAGTAACATAATATCTTTTATATCAATTTTAGATTTTATTGACGTTATTTTAATTCAAAAATTCTGCTTATTTTCTCCTTTTATTATTTCTTACTTGAATGGAAAATAAAATACCTGAGATCAATAATTTAGTACACAAATTTGCGCTGGAAGATCTTTCCGGGTATGAATTTGTAGATTATTGGGATGCAGATACTACAGCTTTAGGACTGAAGAAGGGGAATTTTCTTATCTATATTTCAGCATACGACTATTATAAAACCAATGGCTATGATATCATTATTGAGGAACTTGAAACAGGAGCAATATTGAAATCGGAAGATAATAGATCATACAATGAACTTATTAATGACATTCAATTTTTTCTGAAATAACATTTTTCTTCAAAAAACATAAATTCCTTAAAAATTTCTATTGAAATAAGGTTTCTATTTTATTTTA
>CBFQYI010000018.1:0-20531 GCA_965720825.1 uncultured Chryseobacterium sp.
CTAGTAGGAATTTCATTTAACGCACAAAGTGCAGGCATCAATTTTCAAAAAATTGATTTGGAAGCCGCGAAAAAAATCGCAGCAAAAGAGAATAAACTGATCTTCATTGATCTGTTCACCACCTGGTGCGGACCTTGCAAGCTCATGGCAAAAAATACCTTTACTGATCCAAGAATCGGAGAGATGTTCAACAAAAATTTTGTTAACCTTGCCATAGACGCAGAAAAAGAAGGGTTAAGCCTGGCCAAAGAATTTAAAGTGGTAAACTATCCTTCCTTTTTATTCCTGGATTCAAAAGGAAAACTGGTTCAATATGATTTCGGATACTATAATCCTGAACAGTTTTTGGAAGTCGGAGCATCAGTCCTGAAAAAAAAGATGTCTCAATCCGGCAAAACTTTAGAGCAGGTAAAAGGAAAAATGGTAGGAGATAAGATTGATAATTTCAATGCGAAAGATCACTTGGGCAATACATTTTCTTCATCAAAGGAAAACAAAAAACTGGTGATCGTTTTTATCCGTGGACAATGGTGTCCGTATTGTAACAAATATATTGAAACATTACAAAATCTGACACCCGAACTGAAATTGAAAAACGCAAGACTTGTTATTATTTCTCCCGAAAAACCGGAATTTATAGAAAAGACGATCAGCAAAACAAAGACAGACTATACTGTTTTATATGACGAAGGATATAAAATTGCAGAAGCATTTGACGTTCTGTATACTCCAGATAGTGAAACGCTTAATTTTTACAATTCAAAATTAAAGGAGGATTTCGCCAACAGCAGATCAGATCATTCCGGAAGGCTTCCTGTATCAGCAACCTTCATCCTTAATGAGGGGAAAGAAATTACATGGAGACATTTTGATCCGGACTATAAAAACAGAGCATCTGTAGAAGATATTTTAAAAAATCTGAATTGATTTTCTCAGAGTTTTTTTGCCCTGGAAAAGATCCTCATCATCATACCAAGTTGGCAAAATTGAAAAAATCTATAATCATTTTGAATGATAAAATAAGTAACACTTCTATTGTGATTAGGGCAGAAGACAAAATATTTTAGCGATCAGGCTTAAAAAAAGAAAGTTTCTAAATTTTTTAGGGACGAAAAATTATCTATTTTAGCGAGGCAAAAAATCTGGACACAGACTCATTAGGAATAATACTGTATTTGACAGCCTTCCTTTCAGGCAGGATAGAAGATATACAAAGAATGAGAAGACAAAGTGGAGTCTCAAAATTTTTAATGAAAGGAACAATGAAATTTAGAAATTGGTTTTTATTAATTCTACTATTTTTAGCGACAGGAATTAATGCGCAGATAAAAAATCCTGTAAAGTTTAAATTCACCATCAACGATCTGGGGAACAATCAATACGAAGCGGTATTGAATGCTACCATGGAAAGCGGATGGCACATTTACTCGAAAGATTTACCGGAAGATACAGGAATTCCAACGGAGTATAAAGTAACAGGAAAGAATATTGAGTTGATCGGAAAATTTACCGAAGTAGGTAAAAAACATGAAGAGTTTTCTGAAGCATTTGGAGGAACAATTGTTTTCTACTCCAATTCTGCTGGATTTAAGCAAAAATTTAAATTAAAAGATCCGACAAAACCCGCAGATGTCACTTCTGAGATTACGTATCAGACCTGTGACGACAGAGTTTGTCTGGCTCCCAATACATTAGAATTCAACCAAAAGGTTACGCCAAAAGGGGCAACGGAAGAGGCTACGACCGAGGAAACTGCAGGTCCTGCAAAAGACTCTGTAAAAATAACTGAGACGGTTACTGAAAATCCTGCAAAAACAGAAGCCACGATCACAGAAACTTCAAAACTGGATCCCAAGCAGCTGAAAATTGAAACCATTGATT
This sequence comes from uncultured Chryseobacterium sp., assembly GCA_965720825.1. Lineage (GTDB taxonomy): Bacteria > Bacteroidota > Bacteroidia > Flavobacteriales > Weeksellaceae > Chryseobacterium. The sequence continues at coordinate 1,882 of CBFQYI010000018.1, forward strand.
TCAAAAAGCCATTGACGGATTGTGGTACAGCGTCTACCAAAGTGGATGAAAACTACTGGACGTATCTATTCTTAGGATTTATCGGAGGATTAATTGCTTTGCTTACGCCATGCGTTTTCCCGATGATTCCACTTACCGTTTCATTCTTTACCAAAGGAAGTAAAGACAAGGCAAAAGGAAAAAGAGATGCGCTTATTTATGGGTTTTTCATTCTTCTTATCTTTGTTTTATTGAGTGTTCCTTTCCATATTATTGATGGAATTGCCGGAAATATCTTCAACGAGATTTCTACCAGTGTATGGCTGAATATTGCTTTCTTTATCATATTCATCTTCTTTGCCGGAAGTTTCTTCGGGTATTATGATATTACTTTGCCAAGTTCTATTGCCAACAAATCTTCTAAAGCGGAAGAGGCAGGAGGAATTATCGGTATTTTCTTCATGGCATTGACCCTGGTGATTGTTTCTTTCTCATGTACAGGACCTATTTTAGGAAGTTTACTGGGAAGTGCAGTAACGGGTTCTACAAACGTTCCTATGCTGTTGACATTTGCGTTGGCTGGATTCGGACTGGCCTGGGCGATTATTTTTGGATTGCTGGCATTATTCCCGCAAGCATTGCAAAGTCTTCCGAAATCCGGAGGATGGATGAATACGGTAAAAGTTGTGTTAGGTTTCGTAGAGCTGGCATTAGCATTGAAATTCTTGTCTAAAGCAGATCTTGTATCCAAAACATTCTTCTTAAAAAGAGAACTTTTCATTGCGATCTGGATTATTATCGCATTAGGATTAGCAATCTATTTATTAGGATTGATCAGATTCCCTCATGATGATAAAAAGCCTAAAATCTCTATCACCAGAAAAATATTAGGGGTATTGGGAATTGGTTTTGTGATCTATCTGGTTCAGGGGTTAATCCCATCTGACCGTCCAAAACTTCAATTATTAAGCGGAATTTTACCTCCACTGAACGTAAGCTATTTCCATGATGAAAAAGACGGAATTTTAGGAATGCATCCAGAACACGACTTCTTCAAAGCAATAGAACTGGCCAAAAAAGAAGATAAACCAATTCTGATCGACTTCACAGGATACGGATGTGAAAACTGTAGAAAAATGGAGGAGTTTGTATGGAGTGAATCGGATATCTTACCGATTCTTCAGAACGATGTAGTACTGGCTTCTCTATATGTAGATGACAAGGAAGAGCTTCCTGAAGATCAGAAAACCAAAATTGATCTTGGAGACGGACAGATCAAAAAGGTAAAAACAATTGGGGACAGATGGAGTTTATTCCAACAGGTGAACTTCAATAATAACTCTCAGCCTCACTATGTTTTAATCACTCCGGACGGAAAAGTAATCAACACGCCTGTTTCAGGATATATGCCTAAAGAGGATTTCAAAAAATTCCTGGAATGCGGGGTAAATTTCTACAAAAAGAATAAATAAATTATTTACATATCATTCAAAAACTCACACTTCATTGTGTGAGTTTTTTATTTTAATGAATTAAATAAACAATAAAACACCAAACGTAGTGTAAAATTAATTACATTTGAATAACCATCACTTATTCAAATACATATGAGATATTTAACATCTACTTTCTTATTTTTTACTTTTTCAATAGTTCTAGCACAGACTGCTCCTTCCATAGAATGGCAAAAAGCATTGGGAGGCACTCAGGGCGAATCCGCCAATGCTATTCAGCAAACCTCTGATGGAGGCTATATTGTAGCAGGAAACTCTATGTCCAATGATGGAGATGTGAGCGGCAACCATGGACAAGGAGATTATTGGGTCATAAAACTGGATCCGGCCGGAAATATCGTATGGCAAAAATCTTTTGGGGGAAGTAATCTGGATACTGCACAATCTATTCGTCAGACTATAGACGGAGGATATATTGTTGCCGGATCCTCCAACTCCAATGATGGAGATATTACCGGAAATCATGGAAACTACGACTTCTGGATTGTAAAAATGGACTCTAATGGAAATATGCAATGGCAGAAGTCTTTAGGAGGAAGCAATCTCGATCAGGCCCTATCTATTCAGCAGACCGCTGAAGGCGGATATATTGCTGCCGGCTGGTCAGGTTCTAATGATGGAGATGTGAGTGGAAATCAGGGAGGGCAGGATTATTGGATTGTAAAATTAGATAATAACGGAAATATAGAATGGCAAAAATCACTAGGGGGAAGCGGCAGCGATCAGGCTTCTTCTGTACAGCAAACCTTTGATGGCGGATATATTATTGCAGGATCTACAACTTCCAATAACGGTCATGTCACCGGAAACAATGGCGGTTATGACTTTTGGGTAGTAAAACTGAACTACGCAGGAAATATGCAGTGGCAAAAAACATTAGGAAATAACAGCAATAATACGGCTTCTTCTGTACAGCAAACTTTTGATGGCGGATATATTGTTGCAGGAACTTCTTTTAATCCCTTGTATTCTGAAAATGGACTTCCTGATTATTGGGTAGTAAAATTAAATAGCAATGGCGTCCCTCAATGGGATAAATATTTTGGAGGAAGCGCCCACGATAATGGTATAGCAATCCGGCAAACAACCGAATGGGATTATATTTTTGCAGGCTGGACTGCTTCCAATAATGGACAGGTAACAGGAAATCATGGAAATAATGATTGTTGGATTATAAAAATGGACAGTAACGGAAATCTGAAATGGGAAAAGACTCTGGGAGGGACTAATTATGAAAACTTAACCGCCGTAGAGCTAACTGGTGATAATGGTTATATTATTTCAGGAAGTACAGGATCAATAGACGGAGATGTTACAGGAAATCATGGTTTGCATGATGCGTGGGTTGTTAAGCTAACCCAGGAACAATTAGGAGTATCAGAAAGTCAGCACATCAATCAGCCCAACCTTTACCCTAACCCGGCAAAAGATTTCTTTTATGCAGACAACCTGCCTCAGGAAAGCAATATTGATATTATCGATATGTCTGGCAGAAAAATTTTCTCACAAAAGTATCATGAGAAAAAAATAAAAATCAATACTTCTGCTTTCTCTGAAGGAATTTATATTGTACAGATAAAAAATAAAGACGCAATCATTCTCTCAAAGAAAATAACAGTCAGCAGATAATTTATTGACCAATACTTTAATCATTCGGGAGAAATAAATCAATAGATTATTTTTTCAACATTTAAAAACTCACCCATTACTGCGTGAGTTTTTTTGTTTACCTCTTCAGCTGATTAGGTTACTTACCCAAACCATAAAGTCATGACTTTCATTTTCAAACAAAATGAAGAGAAATAGGAATGTTTGAAAATAAATCACAAAACAATCAATAGATTCATGAATCTATTGATTATTCCGCAAACAAGGCACGCTTGTTGTAAGAATTTTTCAAAAAAAAAAAAAAAAAACACCGTTTAACATTTAAAAATTTTTAATCATGGCAGAAGTAATTGCACAAGAGAAACAAGGCGGAAAGCAAAAGAAAAAAATGATCCGCGTGGACATGACTCCTATGGTAGATCTGGGATTCCTACTCATCACCTTCTTTATGTTCACCACTAATTTTACAAAACCTAACGTAATGGATTTAGGATTACCGGCAAAAGACCATAATCCCAACCCACTCCCAACTGAACATGTTATCGGAGATCAAAATCAAATTACCTTTATCCTTGGAAAAGACAATCGGGTATTTTATCATCAGAGCAATCAGAAAGATCTGAATGCAGGAAACCTGAAAGAAACAGATTTCAGTGGAATAAAAATTTCAAAGATCATTGCTGAAGCTTACAAAAATGCTCCAGTACCCAACATTTTTACAGTAATTGTAAAACCAACGGACGAAGCCAATTACAAAAATTTTGTAGACATGCTGGACAACCTTGCTATTTCTAAAAAGGAACGATATGGTGTAACAGACATCAAGCCTTGGGAAACAAAGGTTTATAAGGAATTAACTCAATAAAAGACAAGGGCATTTTTTAAATGCTCTTTTTTTGACTAAATTTGAAAGGAGAAACAGATCTGCAGCATGCAACCTGCTGTATTATTTTTAACCTTCTAAATTTTGGAATCATGCTGAACTTTGAAAGAAAAGGAAACGGAAAAGAAACTTTAGTACTTCTTCACGGATTTATGGAAAACCTATCCATTTGGAGCGATATGGAGCATCATCTTTCCAAAGATTTTTCACTGCTCAAAATTGATCTTCCCGGCCATGGACAGTCTGAAATTCTGGCTGAAGTCCACACCATGGAACTGATGGCAGAGGAAGTAAAAAAAGTATTGGATGATCAGCATTTAGAAAAAGTACATCTTCTGGGACATTCCATGGGCGGGTATACTTCGTTGGCCTTTGCAGAGAAATATCCTGATTCTTTAAAAAGTCTTACTTTATTTTTCTCTACATATTTTCCGGATGATGAGGAGAAAAAACAGCAACGAATCAAAAGCTACAGAATCATCAAAGATGCTTTTGCCCACTATGCAAGAGCCGGAGTACCCAATTTGTTCAATCCGAATGAAAGAGACATTCTGGAAGGAAAAATAGAAATTGCTCTTGAAACAGCCCTTTCCACCAATAATTTAGGGGCTCTTGCCTGTGTGAAGGGTATGGTAGAAAGAACTGACAAAAAGCATATTCTGGAAAACCTGGAAGCTAAAATATTAGTATTGGCAGGTAAACATGATAATGCTGTAAAAACCGACATGATGATCAAACATCTTCCGGACAGAACGAATATCAAATCTTATATCCTGGACTGCGGCCACAACGGCCATTGGGAAAAGCCAGGAATCTGTGCAGAAATCATCAACACAGAACTTCTTCACAATCTTCCTAAAAAACTGGTTTTATAAAACATGTAACATGACAAATTAAGCTGTGCATAACAAAAAATCCTGTATATTAGTAGAGGATAATTTTGGTAATGGCTTTATTTTCATTCAAAAAAAAGAAACCACCGGCACCACCGGTTATCGGACTTACACTTTCAGGCGGAGGAATGCGTGGGATTGCTCATATTGCCGTATTGAAAGCTCTGGAAGAATACAATCTGAAACCACATATTATCTCGGGAACCAGTGCGGGTTCTATCATTGGTGCTTTTTATTCTTTTGGAAAAACACCGGACGAGATGATGGAAATCGTAAGACAGACTTCTTTTTTCTCAAGATCATCTTTAAAATTATCCAAAAACGGAATATTCAGTTCCAATTTTATTTTAAAACTGTTCAAAGATTATTTCCCGGAAGACAATTTCAGTATTTTAGGAATTCCGATGTATGTGGCAGCAACCGAAATGACTCATGGCATCGTAGACTTCTTTTCTGAAGGAGAGCTTTTTGGACCATTACTGGCTTCCTCAAGCGTTCCTTTTATTCTTCCACCGGTAAGGATCGGCGAGAAAATTTATGTGGACGGCGGCGTTCTGGATAACCTTCCCATTGAACCTATCATGGATAAATGTAATTTTCTGATCGCCTCTCATGTCAACTCCATCAGCTATGATGAATTAAACAAAATGAGCCTGATGAAGGAATTCGACAGAATTCTCCACTTAGCAATTGCAAAGTCGGTGTATTCTAAGGCGAAATACTGTAATATATTTTTAGATCCGCCTAAAATGACGAAATACAGTCTTTTCAACAAAAGATATATGGATGAAATGTTTCAGCAGGTGTACGATTATACCTGTCAGGAACTTGAAGAAAAGGGATTTCGTAAAAGTATTTAGAAGTTACTCAGAAAATTTACAGGTTTTTTGCCTCTATAAACCTTCCTCCTTCACTTTCTCTTTGAAGTTGACTATAGTTCCGGCCAATGAATCTAAAGATTTCCCTCCGGCTGCGTTAATGTGTCCGCCACCGTTGAAATATTTTCTTGAGAATTGGTTTACGTCCACATCATCTTTACTTCTGAAAGAAATTTTAACGAAATCTTCATACAGATCTTCCATAAAGAATGCTGACATTTTCACTCCGGCAATACTCAAACCATAATTCACAAAACCTTCCGTATCTCCTTTCTGGAAACCAAATTCTTTAAGTTCGTTTCTGGTAAGGCTTAGAACCGCTACTGTTCCTTCATTCACTACTTCTATTCTTCCAAGAACCAAAGCAAGCAAATGCAGTCGGGAAACCGTATTGGTATCCCATGTATTGGATGTGATCATGGCAGGATCTGCACCATGTTCGATAAGATTAGCGATAATTCTGTGGGTAGTAGCACTGGTGGAACGAAAACGGAAGCCACCTGTATCTGTCATAATTCCGGTATAAAGACATTCTGCCATATCCTGATTTACCAGTTTTTCATCATTCATTGCTTCAATGAAATGATAAATCATCTGTGAAGTGGCAGGAATTACCGTATCGGAATATACAAAATCAAATTGTTCCGGCTGTTGGTGATGATCAATAAGAATTTTCTTTCCCGGAGCTTTTACCAACCAATCCCCCAATAACCCGATTCTTGACGGAGAATTAAAATCCAGGCAGAAAATAACATCTGCTCCCGCAATCATATCAGCAGCCAGTTTTCTTTTATATTCTGCAATAATAACTTTCTTAGATTCCGGCATCCATTTCAGAAATTTCGGAAAATCATTAGGTACGATAACCTCTGCATGAATTCCTTTTGCTTTCAGATAATGTTTTAATCCCAAGCTTGAACCAATAGCATCTCCATCCGGGTTATAATGGGTAAGGATCACTATTCTGCTATCCTGGGTAAGTAATGTATTGATATCTAAAAGTTCTGCTGGTGTAAACATCCGGTGTTTATTTTTCGTTAAAATTAAAGTTTTCAAAGATAGAGCTTTTATATAAATCATTTAAATATTATTTTTGTACCCGAAAATGGTTTTCACATGAGGGTTTATAAATGCCTGGCGGAAAAACATTACATTTTATTTTAAAAAAAGATAATTAAAATTTGTAACTTATATTTTTTTATATATCTTTGCAACCTGAAAATTAATAGATTAATTACGATTTAAACATATAGTAATGAGTAAAAGAACATTCCAGCCATCAGAAAGAAAGAGAAGAAACAAACACGGTTTCAGAGAAAGAATGTCTACGCCAAATGGAAGAAGAGTTTTGGCTGCGAGAAGAGCTAAAGGCAGAAAGAGATTAACTGTAAGTGCTGCACGCGCTAAGAGATAATTTCTAATTATCATATACAAAACATGCTTGAGAAGTTCCTTTTCAGGCATTTTTTGTTGTTAAAATTTACTAAAATTTAGGCTACATCAACATCTTTTTTCTATTTTTAGAAGTTGAAATATTTTTATAAGAATTAGCCTTTAAAATTAAATTATGCCACATACAAATATCGCCGGAGACAATATTATAAGTTTACAAAACGCAAAGATTGCGCAAAAAAACTTTACTGTACTTTCTGATGTAAATCTTAATATAAAGAAAGGTAGATTCTGCTACCTTATCGGAAAAACAGGTTCCGGAAAAAGTTCCCTACTGAAAACGCTTTACGGACATATTCCATTAGCATCAGGACATGGAGCTGTTGTAGGCTTTGACCTGGCAAAACTAAAGCCGTCTGACATTCCTAACTTAAGAAGAAAACTAGGCATCGTCTTCCAGGACTTCCAGTTACTTTCAGACAGAACGGTTGAAAAGAATCTTAAATTCGTTCTTGAAGCAACAGGATGGAATGACAAAGTAAAAATAGAAGACCGTATCAACGAGGTTTTAGGAAGCGTGAACATGAAAAGCAAGAAGCATAAAATGCCTCACGAACTTTCCGGAGGAGAACAACAGCGTATTGCCATCGCAAGAGCTCTTCTTAACCACCCGGATCTTATCTTAGCGGATGAACCGACAGGAAACCTTGACCCTGAGACTTCCAACGAAATTATGACGCTATTAAAGCAGGTTGCTCTTGAAAATGGCGCTGCTGTAGTAATGGCAACACACGATTACCACATGATTCAAAACTTCCCTGGTGAAGCCATCAGATGTGAAGACGGAAAAGTTTCTGTATTGGATACTTCAGAATTATTCGAATAAGAATAAAAAAATAAGAAGGTCAGAAATAACTAGCTTCTAAAATCTAATTTCTAACTTCTCTATTTAAAAACATGAAACTCTTTGGTGAGTTCAAGATATTGGTCCGAGTATTGTCTCGGACTTTTTTCTATGATAAAATCAGATTCGTTGATTTCTTTTTCTTGTGATGAAAACTCCAGAATCAATCTTTTGGCCTTTGAATTTTCAATTCCTTTGATATTCACTTTTCTGTTCAGATGCAGATTATTTTCTTTACCGATTGAAACAAAAACTTCTCCTGCTTCCAAAGGTATGATTACAGAAAATATTCCGTTTCCGGACAATAATTCTGCTGCCTTACTGATCAACTGTCTGAAGTTCAATTCTACGGTCTGGCGCGCAATCTTATCTTTTTCAGACCCTGATTCTTCAAAATAAGGAGGATTGGATACAATAAGATCAAACCGATCTCCCGTTTCAAAAGTTTTAAAATCCTGATGCCTATTTTTCAGCCTCGTATGAAAAGGAGAATTCTCAAAATTGAGTTGGGTAAGTTTTGCAGCATCTTCATTAATATCCAGTCCTAAAAAGACTGCCTGAAAGTTTCTTTGTGCCAGCATAAGAGAAATTAATCCCGTGCCTGTCCCGACTTCCAAAATACTGAAAGCATGCTCAACATCAGCCAAAGCCCCAAGCAGAACACCGTCTGTTCCTACACGGAAGACGTCTTTAGACTGCTGAATTTGAAATTGTTTAAATGTAAAGGGCTTCACTATAAATTGGTAGGCAGTGTAATAATGAATGTAGACCCCTTCCCTACTTCTGATTTCACAGAGATCTCACCTTTATAATCCTCGATCATTTTTCTTACCATGGACAATCCAAGTCCCATTCCACTACTTTTAGACGTAAAATTCGGTTCAAAAATTCTTTCGTACATATTTTCAGGAATCCCGACTCCGTTATCCTGAACAGAGATAATCACCCTTCTCTGATGCTGCTCCACATCTACATTGATAATGAGTTTTCTCTGATCACTTTCTGCCTGTTTTGCATTGGTAACAAGGTTTGTAATGATTCTGGAAAGATAAATCCTGTCCATATTGATCATAATATTCGTCTTGTTGGCATGCATGAAAATACTGTCGTCATTGAATACGCGGAGAATATCTTCAACTTCTGTATTCAGATTGATCACTTCATTATTTTTTTCAGGAAGTTTGGCAAATTCTGAGAATGCTGAGGCTACCGTAGCAATCAGATCAATCTGATCGACAATAGTTTTACTCATTTGCTTTACTCTTTCTCTGATATTCGGATCTTCAGGATCAAATTTTCTTTCAAAATTCTGAATGGTCAATTTCATCGGAGTCAATGGATTTTTCACCTCATGAGCTACCTGCTTGGCCATTTCTCTCCAAGCTTCTTCAGATGCTTTAAACCTAAGTCTTTCTTTCTGATCCTGAATCTGCAGAATCATCCTGTTATAGGCTCTTGCCAAAGCATTAAGCTCATCATTTTTATAGTATCTGATAGGACGCATTTCATTTTCAAATAAAGTAATACGGGTAATCATATCAGAGAATTTCGTAATGGTTTTTGCCAGACTATTAGAGGTAACCCAACTGATCCATATGCTAAATAAGATAAGGAATATATCGACTAAAAGAATATATTTTACATATTGATGAAGAACCTCAAGGTAAGCAGATTCATTGTGGTATAAAGGGATATAAACAATTCCGATAGGTTCAAGTTCATTGTTTTTCAGCAAAAGATAGGAAGAAGTAAGTTTAGCATCCTTAGCCGCATCATAATTCACCATATCTACCCTAGCATCGGTAGACAGAATCTTATTGATGATTTCTATAGGAATTGTCTTCTGCTCCACCAATCCTTCGTCTTTGTTGGAAAGCAAATAGTTTCCTTTCAGATCATAAATAAAAATATCATGCTGGTTGATATCCGCTATTTCAAAGATTTTATTCCCTAAAACTTCCGGAAGATCTTTTGTTTCTATAAGGGTCTGGCTTACTGCATAGTCCAGATATCGCATGACAGCATTGGTTTTATCCTGCATATCGATATTACTCTGCTGTAAAGAATGATTTCTCAATACAAAGTAAGGAACAAGTGATGTAGCAACGACACTTAAAAAACATACCAGCAAGAAACCGAAAAAGACCCGGTTTCTCAAGCTATATCCTTTATACTTATTTATTGACATTCTACTTTTTAATTAACCTAGCAATATACTTACCAATGATATCAAATTCCAGGTTTACTTGATCACCAATTTTCAAATGTTTCATATTCGTAAATTCCCAGGTGTACGGAATAATAGCTACGGAAAACTGACTGTCTTCGCTTTTAGCAACAGTAAGGCTGATTCCGTTTACCGTAATTGATCCCTGAGGTACGGTTACAAAAGTTCCGTCATTTTCATACTTCATCGTAATAAAATAACTTCCGTCTTTATTTTCGATACTCACCACTTCACCGGTTTTATCAACGTGCCCCTGAACAATATGTCCATCCAGTCTTCCATCCATCTTCATGCAGCGCTCAAGATTAACTACGGTTCCCAATTCCCATTTTCCAAGATTTGTTTTTTCAAGTGTTTCATTGATCGCTGTAACCACATAATGATTGTCTTTTATCTCAACAACTGTAAGACAACAGCCGTTGTGAGCAAGGCTTTGATCAATTTTCAGTTCGTTTGTAAAAGGGCAAGTCAGGGTAAAATCTATATTGCTTCCTTTTTCTTCAATCTTCTCAATAACACCAACTGCTTCAATAATTCCTGTGAACATATTATTTTTTGCTAAATTTGTAAATTATAATCTTCAAAGATAATCAAAATGAGCCCAAAAAACCATAAAGTACGAGTAGGAATTTCAATCGGTGATTTCAACGGCATCGGTCCTGAGATCATTATGAAGTCTCTGAAAGACAAAACTATTACAGATTTTTTCACTCCTGTAATTTTTGGTTCGGGAAAATTATTCACTTATCAGAAAAACATTTTTAAGCTGAATCTTAATTTCAACTACGTTAACGAACCTTCACAAGCACAGGCAGGGAAACTTAATATGGTTAACCTTACCAAAGAAAACGTGAATGTAGAATTGGGAGTTCCTACTGAAGAATCCACGAAAATGGCGATTGATTCTTTAGAAGCAGCGACTGAAGCTTTGATGAAAGGAGATATTGACGTATTGGTAACCGCTCCGATCAACAAGGATGAAATGGTAAAAATGGGATTCAAACATGCCGGACATACAGGGTATTTTGAAGAGAAATTCAACAAAAAAGGATTAATGTTCCTTGTTACTGAAGATCTTAAAGTAGCTGTTTCCACGCATCATATTCCTATTGCACAGGTAGCTGAAAATATTTCCAAAGAAAAAATAAAGAAACAGATCAGAGCCTTAAATCAGACGCTTATAGAAGATTTTTGTATTCAAAAACCAAAAATTGCTGTATTAGGGCTAAATCCTCATGCAGGAGATGGAGGTGTGATCGGAAACGAAGAAATTGAAATCATCAGCCCGGCTATTAAAGAACTTTCTGACAACGGAATACTGGCATTCGGACCTTTCCCTGCAGACAGCTTTTTCCAACCGAGTAAATATAAAAATTTCGATGCCGTTTTGGCGATGTATCATGACCAGGGACTGGCTCCTTTCAAAACATTAGCCTATGAGGAAGGAGTAAATTATACAGCAGGACTTCCTTTTATCAGAACATCTCCAGATCATGGAGTTGCCTACGATATTGCAGGAAAAAATGTGGCTGATGAGCAGAGTTTTACAGAAGCTATCTTCACAGCCATCAAGGTTTTCAAGAACAGAAGTGAATACAGCGAGCTGATGAATGACCGTCTTCAGCCTAGAAAAATGGCTGTAGACAACGGAATAGATGAAGATCTACCGGAGGAAACTGAAGCATAAATCTTTAAAACAAATTTTAAATTAATTTGTTTCAGATTTTATTTGTTATTATAAAAAAAATGCATATTTTTGCACACTCATTTTATGGACAAGTTAAGAAACTATGACGTAAGCTTTTCCGGACTTAAAAACGGAAGACACGGGTTCAAGTTTGAGATAGATAAAACGTTCTTTCAATTATTTGACACTGAGCAGGAATTTACAAATCCTAGAATAGAAGTGAATGTATCACTTGATAAACACACTACTTTTTTAGAATTTGAGATTAAAATTAATGGATGGGTTGAGTTGGTTTGTGACATCACAAATGAAGATTTCGACTATCCTATTGAGAATGAAATCAAAATTCTGGTGAATTTCGGGGAAGAATATGATGACAGCAATGAAGATGTCATTACCATTCCTATTGCAGAGCATGCTTTCAATGTAGCACATTTGATTTATGAAAATGTAATGCTTTCTATCCCGATGAAAAAGATTTCACCGAATGTAAGTGATGACGATCTTAAAATTCTTGACCAGTTCAGTCCTAAAGATATTGAGGTAACTGAAGAAGAAGAACATGAAAGTGACCCTAGATGGGATGCTTTAAGAAAATTAAAAGACAATAATTAAATAGAATAATTTAAATATGATGAGATGATGAATCTCATCGCTCATCAATTAAAAAAGTTATTAGAAAATGGCACATCCAAAGAGAAGACAATCGTCCACAAGAAGAGATAAGAGAAGAACTCACTATAAAGCTGTAGTTCCTCAATTAGCTAAAGATGCAACAACAGGAGAGCTTCACCTATACCACAGAGCTCACTGGCATGAAGGGAAACTTTACTACAGAGGTAAAGTAGTATTGGAAAAAGAAGTAGCTACTACTGAAGAAAACTAAGAGTCGCTTTTCATTGAAAAAGCCTCATTTTAATACAAAAACCGCCCAATTTTGATAAAATTTGGCGGTTTTTTGTTGTTTTTTACGTTTTTTTGGTATCTTTGAACCAAAATCAAATATCAAATTTATGGACATTAAAGACATACAAAATCTTATTAAGTTTGTATCTAAAGCTGAAGTTTCAGAAGTGAAATACAAAACTAAAGATTTCGAAATCACTATTAAAACTCCATTAGCTGGAAGCGATGCTGTTTACGCACAACCTGCAGTATACCACACTGCACCACAAGCAGTAGCTGCTCCGGCACCTGTTGCTACTCCTGCTGCTCCTGCTGCAGAGAAAGCTGAAGCTGCATCTGATGACAGCAAATATGTAACAATCAAATCTCCAATGATTGGTACTTTCTATAGAAAGCCATCTCCTGATAAAGATGTATTTGTAAATGTAGGTGACGAAGTTTCTGTTGGTAAAGTAGTTTGTGTTATTGAAGCAATGAAACTATTCAACCAGATTGAATCTGAAATCAGCGGAAAAATTGTTAAAATTTTAGTTGATGATGCTACTCCTGTAGAGTATGACCAACCTTTATTCTTAGTAGATCCATCTTAATTTAGAGGTTAGATGTTAGACATTAGATGTTAGATTAAATTCTACATTAAAATAACATTATCTAATTTTCAAATTATCTAATTTTCAAATTGAAGAAGATGTTCAAAAAAATATTAATAGCCAATCGTGGCGAAATTGCAATGCGTATTTTACGTACTTGTAAAGAAATGGGGATCAAAACCGTTGCGGTATACTCTACTGCTGATAAAGACAGTCTTCACGTAAGATTTGCTGATGAAGCGGTATGTATTGGCCCTGCAATGAGTAAAGACTCCTATCTTAAAATCCCTAACATTATTGCTGCTGCGGAAATTACCAATGCTGATGCAATTCACCCAGGTTACGGATTCTTATCTGAAAATGCTAACTTCTCAAGAATCTGCCAGAAAAACGGTATCAAATTCATTGGTGCTTCCCCTGAACAAATTGAAAAAATGGGAGACAAAGCAAATGCTAAGGCTACCATGAAAGCAGCAGGTGTACCATGTGTACCAGGTTCTGACGGATTGATCGAATCTTACGAACACGCTGTAAAAGTAGCTGAAGAAACAGGATACCCTGTAATGATCAAAGCTACTGCCGGTGGTGGAGGTAAAGGGATGAGAGCTGTTTGGAAAGCTGAAGACCTTAAAGACCACTGGGAATCTGCTATTCAGGAAGCTGTAGCTGCCTTTGGAAACGGAGGTATGTATATGGAAAAACTGATTGAAGAACCTAGACACATCGAAATTCAGGTTGCGGGTGACCAATTTGGTAAAGCTTGCCACCTTTCTGAAAGAGACTGTTCTGTACAGAGAAGAAATCAGAAACTAACTGAAGAAACTCCTTCTCCTTTCATGACAGACGAACTTCGTGAGAAAATGGGTGACGCTGCGGTAAAAGCTGCTGAATTCATTGGATATGAAGGGGTGGGAACTATCGAATTCCTTGTAGACAAACACAGAAATTTCTATTTCATGGAAATGAATACAAGAATCCAGGTAGAGCACCCTATTACTGAACAGGTAATTGATTATGACCTGATCAGAGAACAAATTCTTCTTGCAGCAGGAACCCCTATTTCAGGAATCAACTATTACCCTAAATTACATTCCATCGAGTGTAGAATCAACGCAGAAGATCCTTACGCAGACTTCAGACCGTCTCCGGGAAAAATCACAGGATTAAACATCCCTGGCGGACACGGAATCAGAGTAGATACTCACGTGTATTCCGGATATACAATCCCTTCTAACTACGACTCTATGATTGCCAAGCTTATCACTACGGCTCAAACCCGTGAGGAAGCTATTGCAAAAATGAGACGTGCTCTTGAAGAATTCTATATTGAAGGAGTAAAAACAACAATTCCTTTCCACAGACAACTGATGGATAATGAAGATTATCTTTCAGGAAACTACACAACAAAATTCATGGAGGATTTTGTAATGGACAGAAAATATGATAATCACTAAGATTATTTTTATAATAAAATGAAACTGCCTCTTTTTGAGGCAGTTTTTATTTTAGCCTGGAAATTTAAAATTTTCAATTGCTGAGGCCTGAATAAAAATTAATAAACAGACAGAAAATAAAATTCCATCCTTATAAAGATAGAATACCTACAACAGTCTGTCAACAGGGGAAATATTTTCTAATCCTCCATTATTCCACCTTAAAATCTACTTCAATTACACCCTCAAACGTCACTTGGTAATTGTTTATACATATCATTAATATTATGTAAATTTGTAAAAAACAACAATATGTCAACAGCAGAACAAACAAAAAACTCACAGTATTTTATTGACCTTGAAGACAAACATGGAGCACATAACTACCACCCACTTCCAGTAGTTCTGGATCGCGGAGAAGGTGTTTTCGTTTGGGATGTAGAAGGCAAAAGGTACTATGATTTTCTTTCAGCATATTCTGCTGTGAACCAAGGGCACTCTCACCCTAAAATCGTAGGTGCTTTAGTGGAGCAGGCACAAAAGCTGGCTTTAACTTCAAGAGCTTTCTACAACTCTAAATTAGGAGAATATGAGCAGAAAATAACAACGCTTTTTGGATTTGATAAAGTTTTACCCATGAACTCCGGAGCTGAAGCTGTGGAAACTGCTGTAAAATTAGCCAGAAAGTGGAGTTATGAAGTAAAAGGAATTGCAGAAAACGCAGCGAAAATTATCGTTTGTGAAAACAATTTCCACGGAAGAACAACAACGATTGTTTCTTTCTCTAACGATCCGGATGCCAACCAAAACTACGGACCTTTTACTCCTGGATTTATCAAAATTCCTTATAACGATATTGCAGCATTAGAAGAAGTTCTTAGCAGAGAAGCTGGAAATATTGCAGCATTCCTTGTAGAACCTATTCAGGGAGAAGCCGGTGTATATGTTCCGGATGAAAATTTCCTTAAAAATGCTTCCGAATTATGTAAAAAATACAATGTCCTTTTCATTGCTGATGAAGTTCAAACGGGTATCGCAAGAACAGGAAAACTGATTGCATGCCACCACGAAAATGTACAGCCGGACATCTTGATTTTAGGAAAAGCGCTTTCCGGAGGAATGTATCCTGTATCTGCTGTGTTAGCAAATGACAACATCATGAATGTTATCAAACCGGGACAACACGGTTCTACATTCGGAGGAAACCCTATTGCCTGTGCTGTAGCAGTAGCAGCATTGGATGTGGTAGCTGATGAAAAATTGTCTGAAAGAGCAGAAGAATTAGGAAAACTTTTCAGAGCTGAAATAGAGAAGCTTATTGAAAAAACAGACCTTATTACCAAAGTAAGAGGAAAAGGCCTTTTAAATGCTATCCTGATCAATGATACCCCTGATAGTTCTACAGCATGGAACCTTTGCTTACAATTAAAAGAAAACGGATTGCTTGCAAAACCTACCCATGGTAATATTATCAGATTGGCACCGCCGTTGGTAATTACTGAAGAGCAATTGCTGGCTTGCGTGAAGATTATTGAGAAGACAATTCTTGAGTATAAATAAATGGCTCTTTCCCTTGCAATCATTACTTATAATGAAGAAGAGAACATCGTAAGACTTTTAGATTCATTAACAGATATTGTGGATGAAATTATTATTGTCGATAGCTTTTCTACAGATAAGACCAAAGAGATTTGCACTCAAAAATATCCTCAGGTAAAATTCTTTGAGAAAAAATTTAATGGGTATGGTGAACAAAAAAACCATGCCCTTCATTTATGTTCCCATGAATGGGTTTTGTTCCTGGATGCTGATGAAGTTCCTGATCAAAATCTCAAAAAATCTATACAAAACATTGTTTCTTCAGAAAATACTGAATTCAATGTGTATAAAGCAAAATTCAACAATCATCTTGGGATTCACCTGATCCGATTCGGAGGATGGGGAAATGTATGCCGTGAAAGGCTTTTCAGAAAAAAATATGCAAAGTATTCTGATGATAAAGTTCATGAATTTTTGATTACCGATCAGAAAGTGGGCATTATGGAAGGGAAACTGGATCATTATACTTACAAAAGTATTCATCATCATGTATCGAAAATCAATAAATATTCGGATATGATGGCTGAAAAGATGTTTGAGAGAGGAAAAAAAATCAACAGATTTAAAATTATTGTAAGTCCTGTTTTTGAATTTATCAAGGTTTTTATTTTCAAACTAGGTTTTCTGGATGGATTTTCAGGATTTTATATTGCCAAAACAATGGCTTATTACACCTTTCTGAAATATATTAAACTGCATGAAAAAATACGATTGTATGAAAAAATACGGCTGCAGGAAATTGAAAAAAATACAGTAAAATAGTATGATTCTGTATCTTATTCCTCTTTTATTGGCGGTATTTATCGTTGTATATTTCCGTCTTTATTTATTTGCCTTTCCTTACAACAGACTGGTCATTCTTATGTACCATCAGATTGAAAAAGAAAGCCATGAAGATCTTACAGTCAGTTTAAAAAATCTTGAACAGCAGTTTTCATATCTGAGCTCTAAAAAGTATACTTCATATTTTTTCTCAGAACTTACTCTTTCAGCAAAAAGAAACATTATCATCACCTTTGATGACGGATATAGAAACAACCTCGGGTACCTCCCCTCTTTACTGGAAAAGTATATAACAATTATTCAATGATGACCTTTGATGAAATCAGAAGTCTGGATAAAAAATATTTTGAGATTGCCCTTCATAGCCATGCCCATAAAAATTTGAGAAACGTTTCCTTTGACTTTATAGAAAAAGATCTAAAAAAAAACATGGAGATTCTTGATGCTCAAAACATCAGGTATTCAAAGGTTTTGGCATATCCTTATGGAAAATATCCACAAAAAAAACATGATAAATTAGCATTTTTTTCTATTTTGAAAGAAATAGGAATTGATTTTGCAGTAAGAATTGGAAATAAAGTGAATTATTACCCTACCCAGCGCCCATACGAACTGTGTAGAATTGATATAAAAGGCAAAGATTCGCTTATAAAATTCAAATTAAAACTTATCTTTGGCAGATTAAAACTATTTTAAAAAAACAATTTTAGGGAAGTATTCACCTACTTCTCTGTCAAACAAATCGTTGTGATGAATATAAGTGGTTTGATCATAACATATAATGAAGAAAAAAATATACAGGATATCCTGGAGTCTTTTGATTTCTGTGATGAAATAATAGTAATAGATTCTTTTAGTACGGATAACACTGTAGAAATTGCAAAGAAATTCCCCAATGTAAAGGTGATTCAGAATAAATTTGAAGACTTTACAAAGCAAAGAAATTTGGCTCTGGATACTGCAACCAATGATTGGGTTTTATTTTTGGATGGTGATGAGAGAATTACACCAGCCCTGAAGCAGGAAATTATTGATGAGCTGAATAAACCCGGGCAAAAGGATGCCTATTATTTTTACAGGAAATTCTTTTTTGCCCAGAAACCGATTCATTTTTCAGGAACACAGTCTGATAAAAATTTCAGGCTATTCAGAAAATCGAAAGCCAGATATATGGCAGGAAAAAAGGTACATGAAACTCTGGAAGTTAATGGAACCATTGGAGTTTTAAAAAATAAATTACTCCATTACTCCGTTTCAGATTATGAATCTTACAGAAAAAAAATGATTCATTACTGAATTTTAAAGGGGAAAGAACTGGCTGCTAAAGGGAAAAATTAAATTATTTTGATTCAATATATTAAAACTTCTTTTAAA